>NZ_LZKE01000248.1:0-23230 GCF_001672675.1 Mycobacterium sp. E2327 | reverse complement strand
CTGGTTCACCGTGCTCGGACACGGGCCGGTGACGGGCACCGTCGTGCCGGGGGAGCGCTACCAGGCCGCGGTGTCCATCGGCACCAATCCCACCTTCTCCGGGCGCACCCGCACCGTCGAGGCGTTCGTCCTGGACACCGCGGCCGACCTCTACGGACAGCACGTGGCCCTGGACTTCGTCGCGCGCATCCGCGGCCAGCGCAAGTTCGAGACGGTGAAGGGCCTCGTCGCCGCGATGGGGGACGACACCGAGCGGGCCCGCAACCTGCTGTCGGCGGGTTGATCTCTGTAGTCACATTTGCCACATCAGTCGCTGCGCGCGGCGGCGCCCTGTGTGCCCACCTCAAAGCGACAACGGCGCGTCGTCGGTGCCGTCTCGGGCCGTTGTCGCTGGAAGGCGGGCACACGCAGTGCTTTCCCGGCCAGGGACCAATGAGGCAAAAGTGAGAATGCGGCGTCGGAGGTTCGTCGTTTGTGCCCCGGGGATGCGCCGCTGCTAAACTGCCTGACGACATCGGCGCGTGCTGCGGTTCGCGGTGGCCGCGCCGTGAATTCCACTGATCGCGGACCAATTGATGGAGATATTTTCGTGGCGCTTACAGCCGAGCAAAAAAAGGAGATCCTGACCTCCTACGGCCTGCACGAGACCGACACCGGGTCCCCGGAGGCCCAGGTCGCGCTGCTGACTAGGCGGATCGCCGATTTGACCGAGCACCTCAAGGTGCACAAGCACGACCACCACTCGCGGCGCGGACTGCTGCTGCTGGTGGGCCGGCGGCGCCGGCTGCTGAAGTACGTGTCCCAGATCGACGTGGAGCGCTACCGCTCGCTCGTCGAGCGCCTGGGCCTGCGTCGCTGACGCCTGGCAAATCGCCAGCGGGACTGGCCGGCCAAGTTCGCCCGTGTAGAGTAGGAGCGTTCTGGGCCGGTTCGGCCCGAGCAAACGGTGCGGTTTGCGCAGATCCGCGCAGGCCGTTCCAGCAAGTCACAAGGGAGCAGCCCAGTCTGCATCGGGCGGTCTTCGGTAGTGGCTGCCGGGCTCTCCGGATCTGGGGCAGGTCGGCCGCTTCGATCGATGGCCGTAGCCGCATTCAGACTTCTTCCTTCTAGGGAAGCTCTCGGGTTACTCGCGCGTGACGACGCGAAACAGCTCAATACCCAGAGAGGCCATACGGACACCCATGTCTGTAGCTGAAATTGAAGAAGGCGTGTACGAGGCGACCGCCACCATCGACAACGGGAGCTTCGGCACCCGCACCGTACGTTTCGAGACCGGTCGGCTGGCCCAGCAGGCCGCCGGCGCCGTGGTCGCTTACCTGGACGACGAGAACATGCTGCTCTCGGCGACCACCGCCAGCAAGAGCCCCAAGGAGCACTTCGACTTCTTCCCGCTCACCGTCGACGTCGAGGAGCGGATGTACGCCGCGGGCCGCATCCCCGGCTCGTTCTTCCGTCGTGAGGGCCGCCCGTCCACCGACGCGATCCTGACCTGCCGGCTCATCGACCGCCCGCTGCGCCCGTCGTTCGTCAACGGGCTGCGCAACGAGATCCAGGTCGTGGTGACGATCCTGAGCCTGGACCCCAACGACCTGTACGACGTGCTGGCGATCAACGCCGCGTCGGCCTCGACCCAGATAAGCGGCCTGCCGTTCACCGGCCCCATCGGCGGCGTGCGGGTGGCGCTGATCGACGGCACCTGGGTCGCCTTCCCGACCGTCGAGCAGCTCGAGCGCGCCGTGTTCGACATGGTCGTCGCCGGCCGGATAGTCGGCGACGGTGACGCCAAAGACGTCGCCATCATGATGGTGGAGGCGGAGGCCACCGACAAGGTCATCGAACTGGTCGAGGGCGGCGCCCAGGCGCCGACGGAAACCGTTGTGGCGCAAGGCCTGGAGGCCGCCAAGCCGTTCATCAACGTGCTGTGCACCGCGCAGCAGGAGTTGGCCGACGCGGCCGCCAAGCCCGTCGGTGAGTACCCGACGTTCCCGGACTACCAGGAGGACGTCTATTACTCGGTCGCCTCAATCGCGACCGACGAGCTGGCCAAGGCGCTGACCATCGGCGGCAAGGCCGAGCGCGACGCACGCACCGACGAGCTGAAGGCCGAGGTGCTGCAGCGGCTGGCCGAAACCTACGAGGGCCGCGAAAAAGAGGTCAGCGCCGCGTTCCGCTCGCTGACCAAGAAGCTGGTCCGCCAGCGCATCCTGACCGACCACTTCCGCATCGACGGCCGCGGCATCACCGACATCCGCGCGCTGTCGGCCGAGGTCGCCGTCGTTCCGCGGGCGCACGGCAGCGCGCTGTTCGAGCGCGGCGAGACCCAGATCCTCGGGGTCACCACGCTCGACATGGTCAAGATGGCCCAGCAGATCGACTCGCTGGGACCGGAAACGTCCAAGCGCTACATGCACCACTACAACTTCCCGCCGTTCTCCACCGGCGAGACCGGCCGGGTCGGTTCGCCCAAGCGGCGCGAGATCGGCCACGGCGCGCTCGCCGAGCGGGCCCTTATCCCGGTGCTGCCCAGCGTCGAGGAATTCCCGTACGCCATCCGCCAGGTGTCCGAGGCACTGGGCTCCAACGGCTCGACCTCGATGGGCTCCGTCTGCGCGTCCACTCTGGCGCTGCTCAACGCCGGTGTGCCGCTCAAGGCGCCGGTGGCCGGCATCGCGATGGGCCTGGTCTCCGACGAAATAGAAATTGAGGCGGGAGACGGTTCAAAATCGACCGAGCGTCGCTTCGTCACGCTTACCGACATCCTCGGCGCCGAGGACGCGTTCGGCGACATGGACTTCAAGTGCGCCGGCACCAAGGACTTCGTCACCGCGCTGCAGCTGGACACCAAGCTCGACGGCATCCCGTCGCAGGTGCTGGCGGGCGCGCTGGCGCAGGCCAAGGACGCGCGCCTGACCATCCTCGAGGTGATGGCCGAGGCCATCGACGCGCCCGACGAGATGAGCCCCTACGCGCCGCGGGTGACCACCATCAAGGTCCCGGTCGACAAGATCGGCGAGGTCATCGGCCCCAAGGGCAAGGTCATCAACGCCATCACCGAGGAGACCGGCGCGCAGATCTCCATCGAGGACGACGGCACGGTGTTCGTCGGCGCCACCGACGGGCCCTCGGCGCAGGCCGCGATCGACCGGATCAATGCCATCGCCAACCCGCAGCTGCCGACCGTGGGCGAGCGCTTCCTCGGAACCGTGGTCAAGACAACGGATTTCGGCGCGTTCGTGTCGTTGCTGCCCGGCCGCGACGGCCTGGTGCACATCTCCAAGCTCGGCAGGGGCAAGCGCATCGCGAAGGTCGAAGACGTCGTGAACGTCGGCGACAAGTTGCGGGTGGAGATCGCCGACATCGACAAGCGGGGCAAGATCTCGCTGGTCCTGGTGGACGAAGAGGAATCCGCGGAGACGCCGTCCGTCACGCCCGCACCGGCCGATGCCACCAGCTCCGTTTAAAAGGCCAGCAGCTGACCCGGCGGCGTCCCTGCGTCGCGGCACGCAGATCGCCGAGGTGAACGCCGACCACAAGGCCGTCCGCCGCACCACACTGCCGGGCGGCCTGCGCGTGGTCACCGAGCACCTGCCCGCGGTGCGCTCGGCCTCGGTCGGGGTGTGGGTCGGCGTCGGATCGCGCGACGAGGGCACCACCGTGGCCGGGGCGGCGCACTTCCTCGAGCATCTGCTGTTCAAGTCGACCCCCACCCGCACGGCCGTCGACATCGCCCAGGCGATGGACGCCGTCGGGGGCGAGCTGAACGCGTTCACCGCCAGGGAGCACACCTGCTACTACGCGCACGTGCTCGACAGCGACCTGGAGCTGGCGATCGACCTGGTCGCCGACGTGGTGCTCAACGGCCGCTGCGCCGCGGCGGACGTGGAGCTGGAACGCGACGTCGTCCTCGAGGAGATCGCCATGCGCGACGACGACCCCGAGGACGCGCTGGGCGACATCTTCCTGTCGGCGCTCTTCGGTGACCACCCCGTGGGCCGGCCCGTGATCGGCACCGCGCGTTCTGTTTCGGCGATGACGCGGGGCCAACTGCACTCGTTTCACGTGCGGCGCTACACCCCCGAACGGATGGTCGTCGCGGTCGCCGGCAACGTCGATCACGACCAGGTGGTCGCGCTGGTGCGCGAGCACTTCGGGCCGCACCTGATCCGCGGGCGGCAGCCGGTCGCTCCCCGCAAGGGCGCCGGGCGGGTCACCGGAGCGCCCGGGCTGGCGCTGGTCAACCGGGATGCCGAGCAGACCCACGTGACGCTGGGCGTCCGCACCCCCGGCCGCAGCTGGGAGCATCGCTGGGCGCTGTCGGTGCTGCACACCGCGCTGGGCGGCGGCCTGAGCTCCCGGCTGTTCCAGGAGGTCCGCGAGCTGCGCGGCCTGGCCTATTCCGTCTACTCGGCGGTGGACATCTTCGCCGACAGCGGCTCGCTGTCCGTGTACGCCGCGTGCCTGCCCGAGCGTTTCACCGACGTCATGCGGGTCACCTGCGACGTCCTCGACGCGGTCGCGCGCGACGGCATCACCGAGGCGGAATGCCGCATCGCCAAGGGGTCCCTGCGCGGCGGGCTGGTCCTGGGGCTGGAGGACTCCGGCTCCCGGATGAGCCGCATCGGACGCAGCGAGCTGAACTACGGCAAACACCGCAGCATCGAACACACCCTGCAGCAGATCGACGCGGTGACCGTCGAGGAGGTCAACGCCGTGGCCCGCCGGCTGCTGGGCAAGCGCTACGGCGCCGCCGTTCTGGGCCCGTATGCGTCGAAACGATCGCTGCCCCAACAACTTCGGGCGATGGTATCTTAAGCCGCATGTCCGCCTCCTCACTCGCGCCGTACCGGCGCTCGCCGTCAGCGAACTAGCCGCATGGTCCTCGGCTTTTGGGATATCGCGGTGCCCATCGTGGGTGCGCCGATGGCCGGCGGTCCCGGCACCCCGGCGCTGGCCGCGGCGGTCTCCAACGCGGGCGGGCTCGGCTTCCTCCCGGCCGCGTACATCAGCGCCGAGCGGCTGGCCGAGGACATCGCCGCCGCACGCGCCCTGACGACGGGCCCGCTCGGCGTGAACCTGTTGGTGCCCCAGCCCAGCGTTGCCGACTGGATCGCGCTGGACTACTACGCCGAGGAACTCGAAAACATCGCCGACCACTACCAGTGCGAGGTCGGCCGGCCCGAGTTCGGTGACGACGACGACTGGGAGCGCAAGCTCGAGGTGGTATCCGACGTCCACCCCGAGCTGGTTTCGTTCACCTTCGGCGTCCCGCCGCCGGACGTGATCCGGCGGCTCAGCGCGCAGGGACTGTTGGTGATGGTCACGGTGACGTCGCCGTACGAGGCCGGGATCGCCGTCGCCGCGGGCGCGGACAGCCTGGTGGTCCAGGGGCCCGACGCGGGCGGGCACCGCGGCACCTTCGCGCCGGACATGGAACCGGGCACCGAGTCGCTGCACGAGCTGATCGATCGGATCCACCGGGCGCACCGCGACATCCCGATCATCGCGGCGGGCGGGCTGGGCACCGCCGAAGACGTCGCCGGCGTGCTGCGCCGCGGAGCGGTGGCCGCGCAGGTCGGCACCGCGCTGCTGCTGTCCAACGAGGCCGGCACCAGCCAGGCCCATCGCACCGCCATGAAGAACCAGCTTTTTGGCAAGACCATCGTCTCGCGCGCGTTCTCGGGTCGGTACGCGCGCAGCCTGGAAAACGATTTCATCCGGCGCCTCGACACGGTCGCCCCGCTCGGTTACCCCGAGGTCAACCAGATGACCTTGCCGATCCGGGAAGCCGCCACCGAACGGGAGGACCCGGACGGGATGACCCTTTGGGCCGGAACGTCATTCGGTGATGCCCGACCGGGGCCGGTGGCCGACATCGTCGCCGGCCTCGACGTCTAGCAGGCTCGCCGGGTCGGTGTGGGGCAAGCCGAGGTCGGTGGCCACCCGCTCGGAAAGCAGCGTCCCGTCGTGCGTCGAAAGGCCCTTGGCCAGAGCGGGATCCGACCGGCACGCTGCCCGCCAGCCGGCCTCGGCCAGCCTGAGCACGTACGGCATCGTCGCGTTGGTCAGCGCGACGGTCGACGTCTTGGGCACCGCGCTGGGCATGTTCGCCACGCAGTAGAACAGGGTGTCGTGCACGGCGAACGTCGGATCGTCGTGCGTGGTGGGCCGGGAATCCTCGAAGCAGCCGCCCTGGTCGATGGAGATGTCCACCAGCACCGCCCCCGGCTTCATCTGCGCGACAAGGGAATTCGATATTAACGTGGGGGCCTTGGCGCCGGGCACCAGGACGGCGCCGATCACCAGGTCGGCCCGCTTGACGGCACCCTCGAGCTCGTAGGCCGACGAGTATCGGGTGCCGACGCGGCCCGCGAACTCCGCGTCGAGCAGCCGGAGCTTGGCGATGTTGACGTCGAACACCATGACGGTCGCGCCCATGCCGCCCGCGACCCGGGCGGCGTTGTAGCCGGCCGTGCCCGCCCCGATCACCACGACGTCGGCCGGCTTGACGCCCGGCACCCCGCCCATCAGCACGCCGCGCCCGCCCTTGGTGCGCATCAGGTGGTAGGCGCCGACCTGAGCGGAGAGCCGTCCGGCGACCTCGCTCATCGGGGCCAGCAAGGGCAGCGCGCCGTCGGCGGTCTGGACCGTCTCGTACGCGATCGAGGTCGTGCCGGCGGTCAACAAGGCGTCGGTGCAGGCGCGCGAGGCCGCCAGATGCAGGTAGGTGAACAGCACCTGGCCGCGGCGCAGCAGCCCGTATTCGGCCGGTATCGGCTCCTTGACCTTGAGCACCAGGTCGGCGTCGGCCCACACCTGTTCGGCGGCGCCGGCCAGGTCGGCGCCCGCGGCCTTGAACTCCGCGTCGGGGATCGCCGAGCCTTCCCCGGCGCCGGACTGGACGAGGACCTCGTGGCCGCGGCGGGTCAATTCCGCGACACCGGCCGGGGTGACGGCCACCCTGAATTCGTTGGTCTTGGTCTCGGTGGGGATCCCGACGCGCATGCGTCAAGTGTGAAGAAAGTTCGAGAGCGCAGCAAACATGCTGATGATAATTCTGTAGACTCGTGTCGTGCCCGATCCATCTCCCGAACAGAAGGGCAGGGCCGCCGACCCGCCGAAGGATGTTCGACCCGCGCCCCTCGATGCGGTCGACCGCAAAATCCTGACCTTGCTGCACGCCGATGCGCGCATCACCAACAACGCGCTCGCCGAGGCGGTCGGAATCGCGCCGTCGACATGCCACGGCCGGGTTCGGCGGCTGGTGGACCTCGGCGTCATTCGCGGCTTCTACGCCGACGTGGATCCGGTCGCCGTCGGGCTGCCGCTGCAGGCGATGATCTCGGTCACCCTGCAGTCCAACGCGCGCGGCAAGATCCGCAGCTTCATCCAGCAGATCCGCACCCGGCGGCAGGTCATGGACGTCTATTTCCTTGCCGGCGCAGACGATTTCATCCTGCATGTCGCCGCCCGCGACACCGAGGACCTCCGCTCGTTCGTCGTCGAAAACCTCAACGCCGACGCCGACGTCGCGGGCACCCAGACGTCGCTGATTTTCGAACATCTTCGTGGTGCGGCACCGATTTAGCCTTATGATCGGCGGATGAAGCGCGATCCCGCGGTAGCGATCGTGGGGGCCGGCATGTCCGGCCTGTGCATCGCAATCGCGTTGCTGCGCAGCGGCATTCGCGACGTCACCATCTACGAGAAGGCCGACGAGGTGGGTGGCACCTGGCGGGAAAACACCTATCCCGGCCTGACCTGTGACGTGCCGTCGCGGGTGTACCAGTACACGTTCGCCACCAAACCCGACTGGTCGCACATGTTCTCGCCCGGCGGCGAGATCCAGTCCTACTTCCGGGGCGTGGCCGACCAGTTCGGGTTGCGGGAACGGATCCGGTTCGGCACCGAAATCGCCGGTGCCCGGTTCGAAAACGACCGCTGGGTGCTCCGCACGGACGCCGGCGAGGAATCGAGTGTCGACTTCCTGATCTCGGCGACCGGCGTGTTGCACCATCCCCGGATGCCGTCGATCGCCGGGCTGGACAACTTCGGCGGCCACGCCTTTCACTCGGCGCGCTGGGACCATTCGGTGGAGCTGTCCGGGCGGCGAATCGCGGTGATCGGCAACGGATCCACCGGCGTGCAACTGGTCTGCGGGCTGGCCGGCGTGGCGGGCCGGGTGTTGCTGTTCCAGCGCACCGCGCAGTGGATCGTCCCGATGCCCAACCCGCAATACTCCAGGTTCGCCAGCCTCACCCACCGGGCCGCGCCCTGGCTCGACCGGTTCGCGTACCGGGCCTACAGCCTCATCTTCGACACCTTCGCCGTCGCGCTGACCAAGCCGGGACTGCGGCGAAAGGCGATGGGGGCGCTGTGCCGGGTCAGCCTGCGCCAGGTGCGCGATCCCGAGTTGCGCGCGGCGCTCACGCCCGATTACCAGCCGATGTGCAAGCGGCTGGTGGTGTCGGGCGGGTTCTACCGCGCGATGCAGCGCGACGACGTCGAGCTGGTCACCGCCGGCATCGACCACGTGGAGCGGCGGGGCATCGTGACCGAGGACGGCGAGCTCCACGAGGTAGACATCATCGTGCTGTGCACCGGGTTCGACACGCACGCGTTCTTCCGGCCGATGTGCCTGACCGGGCGGGACGGCATCGCCGCCGACGACGTCTGGCGCGACGGGCCGCGGGCCTACCAAACGGTCGCGATGCCCGGTTTCCCCAACTTCTTCATGATGCTCGGCCCGCACAGCCCGGTGGGTAATCACTCGCTGACCGCCGTCGCCGAACACCAGGCCGATCACATCCTGGGCTGGATCGAGCGTTGGCGCCGAGGCGAATTCGACACCATCGAGCCGACGGCCGCGGCGACCGAGCGCTACAACGCGCAGCTGCGCGCAGCGATGCCCGACACCGTGTGGACCACCGGCTGCAACAGCTGGTACCTGAACAAGGACGGGGTGCCGGAGGTTTGGCCGTTCACGCCCGCCAAGCACCGCGCCATGCTGGCAAACGCCGATCCCGCCCAGTACGACCTGCGCCGCCGCGTCGCGGCAGGATAAACCCGGTACCGGCGGTTTCGCATAGCTGGGCCGCGTCACTATACTTGCCTGCGATGTTCACCGTCGACGACCAGGCCGCGGGTCCGCATGACGCGTCGCTCGACCACGAACGCCTGGTCCTCGAGGCGCGCGATGTGGAGTTCGACTGGGCCAAGCTGCCGTTCCACTACGTGCCCGGTGAGCCGTTCGCGACCCACGTCCTCAACGTCCTGCACCTGCTGCTGCCCGCCGGCGAGGAGTTCTTCGTCGACGTGTTCAAGCAGGCGTTGCCCCTGATCAAGGACGACCAGCTGCGCCTTGACGTGCAGGGCTTCATCGGCCAGGAGGCCATGCACTCGCAGGCGCACGCGAAGGTGCTCGCCCACTTCGCCGCGCAGGGCGTCGACCTCACCCCGTACACCGACCAGATCAGGTGGCTGTTCGAGAAGCTGCTCGGCCCCAAGCCGGGATGGGACCGGCGACGCCGGCACAGCTGGCTGCTGGAGCAGGTTTCGATCGTGTCGGCGGTCGAGCACTACACCGCCATCCTGGGCGAGTGGGTGCTCGGCGCGCCCGCCCACGACGCCATCGGCACCGACCCGGTGATGCTGGACATGCTCCGCTGGCACGGCGCCGAGGAAGTCGAGCACAAAGCCGTCGCCTTCGACACCATGAAGCACCTGCGCGCCGGCTATCTGCGACGGGTGCGCGCCCAACTGGTCGTGACGCCGGCCATGCTGTTGTTCTGGGTCCGCGGGGTCCGCTTCCTGTACTCGGTGGACCCGCACCTGCCGCCGGGAACCAAGCCGCACTGGTGGGAGTACATCCGCGCGGCGCGCCGGGGTTTGGTGCCCGGGCCGCTGCGCTTCGTGCGGGTGGTCGCCGACTACTACCGGCCGGGTTTCCACCCGTCCCAGCTGGGCGGGCTGGAGGCGGCCGTCGACTACCTGGCGCTCTCGCCCGCTGCGCGGGCGTCGCACTGACCTATGGCCGAGACCTCGAGCGTCACCGCCTCCGACGGCGTCACCTTGGCGGTGCACCGCTACACCGAGATCGACGCGGCGCGCCCGACCATCCTCGCGATACACGGCTGGCCCGACAACCACCACCTCTGGGACGGCGTGGCGCACGAGCTCGATGAGCGCTACGCCGGCCGTTACAACGTGGTGGCCTACGACGTGCGCGGCGCCGGCGAATCATCGCGTCCCGCAAAGCGATCCGGCTACGCCTTTCCCCAGCTGGTGTCCGACATCGGCGCGGTGATCGACAGCCTGGGTGTCGGGCCGGTGCACCTGCTGGCCCACGACTGGGGTTCGATCCAGGCCTGGGCGGGCATCACCGACGACTCGGTGATGGCCAAAGTCGCGTCGTTCACGTCGATTTCGGGCCCGCACCTGCGCTACGCGGGCAGGTTCCTGCGCTCGGCGCGAACCCCGCGGGCCGTCGGCCAGGTCGCCAGGCAGCTGCTGGGATCGATCTACATCGCGTTCTTCCTGTGTCCCGGCGTGCCGGAGCTGGCGTTCCGCTCGCGGCTGGGCGTGAAAGTCCATGAGGCCCTTGAGCGCATCGGCCGGACGAGCACGCGCAGCCGGCGCGAGCGGCCGCCGCGGTCCATCGCCGACTACGTCAACGGGCTGGGCCTGTACCGCGCCAACATGCCCGGGCCGATGCTGCGGCCCGGCCCCAAGCTGCCCAAGACCACCGTCGCCGTCCAGACCCTGGTGCCGCGCAAGGACATCTTCGTGACGCCCGCGGTGCAACGGTTCACCGGCGCGATTCCCGAAGAGGCGCGGGTGATTCCGATCGAGGGCGGCCACTGGGTGGTGACGTCGCGCCCCGAGGTGATCGCCCGGCTGACCGCCGAGTGGGTCGACCACACCGTCAGCGGCGCCGCCGCCGGTTCGGTGGTGCGCGGCGGACCGCGCGAGGTCGGCGGCAAGCTGGCGCTGGTCACCGGGGCGGGCGCGGGCATCGGCCGGGCCACCGCGGTGGAGCTGGCCCGGCGCGGCGCCCGCAAGGTGCTGATCGTCGACCGCGACCTGGCCGCCGCCAACGACAGCGCGGACGCCGTGCGCGCGGCGTGCGCCGAGGCGGCGGTGTACCAGGTCGACGTAAGCGACGAGTCCGCGATGAACGACCTTGCCGCGCAAGTGTTTAACGAGCACGGTGTGGTCGACATCCTGGTGAACAACGCCGGCATCGGGATGGCGGGCCGGTTCCTGGAGACCAGCTCGGCGAACTGGGACGACATCCTGGGCGTCAACGTCCGCGGCGTCATCTCCGGCAGCAGGGCGTTCGCCGCCCAGATGGTCGAGCGCGGCGAGGGCGGCACGATCATCAACGTCGCGTCGGCGGCGGCGTTCGTCCCGTCGAAATCCATGGTCGCCTACGGCACCACCAAGGCGGCGGTGCTGGCGTTCAGCGAATCGCTGCGGGCCGACCTCGCCGACGAGGGCATCTCCGTCACGGCCGTCTGCCCGGGATTCGTCAACACCAACATCGCCAAGAGCACCGTCTACGCCGGCATGACCGCCGAACAACAGGAGCGCGCCCGGGCGAAGGCCGACGCGGCGTACCGGCGCCGCAACTACCCGCCGGAGGCCGTGGCCAAGGCGATCGTCCGGGCCGTCGAGACCGGCCCCGCCGTGCTGCCGATCGCCGCCGAATCCCGGATCGGCTACGCGCTGCGCCGCATCAGCCCGTCGGCGCTGCGGCTGTTCGCCCGCTACGACATCCGGCAGAGTTAGGGATTCCGCCGTGCCCGAGAGCATTTGGGGAAGCAGGCCTGTCGACCTGTACGGTCGGCGTGACCGCGACCGGCTCGGCACGATGCTGTGGGGCGTGCGCCTGTGGTTCGGCGGATTCGCCGCGGTCTCGCGGTGGCAGCCGTCGCGGGTGAAGCCGGTGCCGCGGGCCCTGCGCGCGGTGATCACCAAGCGCGAACTCGCCGCCCCCGACGTCGTCGCGCTGACGCTGGCCGACCCGGACGGCGGGTTGCTCCCGTCGTGGACACCGGGCGGGCACATCGACGTGCAGTTGCCCTCGGGCCGGCGACGGCAGTACTCGCTGTGCGGCCCGCCCGGGCGGCGCACCGACTACCGCATCGCCGTGCGCCGGATCGCCGACGGCGCAGGCGGTTCCATCGAGATGCACGACGCCTTCGCGGTGGGGGACACGTTGGTGTTCGAGGGCCCACGCAACGCCTTCTACCTCGGCACCGCCGAACGCGACGTGCTGTTCGTCATCGGCGGCATCGGGGTGACGCCCATCCTGCCCATGATGCAGGCGGCGTCAGCGCGCGGAATCGATTGGCGCGCAATCTATGCCGGAAGAAGCCGCGAGTACATGCCGTTCCTGGATGAGGTCTGCGCGCTGGCCGGGGACCGGCTGACGGTCTGGGCCGACGACGAGCACGGCCGCTTCGCGGGTGTCGACGACCTGCTGGCCGGCGCCGGCCCGACGACGGCGGTGTACGTCTGCGGGCCGACTCCTATGCTGGAGGCGGTGCGCGCGGCGCGAAACGAATTCGACTACGCACCTTTGCATTACGAGCGGTTCAGCCCGCCGCCGGTGGTCGACGGGGTGCCGTTCGAGCTGGAGCTGGCGCGCTCGGGGCGAGTGCTCAGCGTGCCGGCAAATCGTTCGGCGCTTGACGTCATGCGTGATCTGGATCCGACCACGCCGTACTCGTGCCAGCAGGGCTTCTGCGGGACGTGCAAGGTCAAAGTGCTTGGCGGGCAGGTCGATCACCGCGGCCGCGTGGCCGTCGGCGACGACGAAATGGTGGTCTGCGTGTCGCGGGCCAGCGGCGATCGGCTGGTCATCGACGCGTAAGCCGGTAGCCCACGTGGGCCACCTTGATGCCGGGCAGCGGCTCCCAGTCGAGGGTGCGGCCGTCGACGCGAAAGTTGTTCTTCTCGTAGAAGCGGCGCGCCTTGTCATTCCGCACCGCGGCCCACAGGATCACGTCGCCGGACGGGTGCGCGCTCAGGATCTCGTCGAGCAGGCGGCGGCCGATGCCGTGCCGCTGGCTTTCGTCGGCGATATACAGCGCGTCGATTTGGACAGCGCCCCGTTCGTCGGGGTCCGGCCCGAAGATGGCGACGCCCAGTGTCCGGCCACCGGACTCGGCGACCCACATCCGCCAGCCGTCGCGGTTCAGCGTGTGCGGATAGATCTCGGCGACCCAGCGCTTCGGCGGACCCAGGATGTCGAGCAGCGGCGGCGTGAGTATTCCGTCCCAGGACCGCCGCCAAACCGGATAGTGCATCTCCGCGACGTCGGCGAAATCGTCCGGCGTGGCTTCGCGGATCCGGATGTCGAGGGCCTCCACACGTCAAGGCTAAGGGTCAAGGCTGGGGGTCAAGGCTGGGGTCGTCGCTCCAGATAGGCGGCCAGGGCGTTGGTCAGACCGCGCCGGGCCATGTCCAGGTCGGCGTACGAGCCGAGCTGGCGCTCCGAGACCAGCCCGCGCATCGCGCCGGGGATGAGCGCGGCCACCTCACGCACCCGGTCCGGGTCGACGTCCAGGCCGGCGAAGGCGTTCTGGCACGTTTCGAGCCAGCTCTTGCCCCAGGAGAACAGCTCGGCCGCCGTGCGCGGGTAGAGCCGTTCGAGCTCGCGGGGGTCGCGGGGGAGCGCGGCGCGCAGGTTTTCGATGGCGCGGGAATCCGCCGACGCCAGGCCGCGGTAGAGCGTGTCGATGATGGCGCCGACGCGCTCGCGCAGCGGGGCGTCGGGGTGTTCCGGCTCCGACAGCTCAGAGAACGTGGCGGCGCGCCGCTCGGCGGTGCGGTGCAGCACGGCGGCCCAAAAGCCGTCGGTGTCGCCAAACTGGTATTGCACCGCGCCCCAGGTGGCGCCGATGTCCTTGGCGATGCGGTTGGCCGATACCGACCCCGGCTCGCCCGAGGCCAGCGACTTCAGCGCGGCCTCGAGCATGCTCTCGCGCGTCGCGTTGCCGCGCCGGTTGGGCCGCCGCCCGGCGACCTTGGTTTCGGTCACCCGGCTAGCCTAACATTTTCATAGAGGGTACTCTGATTCGGCGAGGAGGGATGCCCGCATGGCCAAGCCGCCGCTGTCGATGAAGCCGACCGGATGGTTCCAGGTCGCCTGGTCCGACGAGATCGGCGTCGGCACCGTGCACAAGATGAAGTACTTCGACCAGGAGATGGTCGCCTGGCGCGCCGAATCCGGCGCCCTCACCGTGATGAGCGCATACTGCGAGCACCTCGGTGCGCACCTCGGCTACGGCGGCAAGGTCGTCGGCGAGGTGCTGCAGTGTCCGTTCCATGGCTGGCAGTGGAGCGCCGAGGGGCGCAACGTCTGCATCCCGTATCAGGATCGGCCCAACCGCGGCAGGCGAATTCGCACCTATCCCGTGGTGGAGCGCAACCAGTCCGTTTACATCTGGCACGACGTCGAGCGCCGCGAACCCTTCTTCGACGCGCCCGACGTGTTCGCCTCGTTCGACGACGGCCGCAGCGCCGACGACTACTACCCGCAGCAGCGGCTGTATCGCCAGGCTCTGGAGCTGCATCCGCAGTACGTGCTCGAAAACGGTGTGGACTTCGCGCATTTCAAGTTCGTGCACAACACGCCGATCGTGCCGGTGTTCACCCGCCACGACTTCGCCGACGCGGTGTCCTTCGTCGACTTCACCATCACGTTCGAGGGCGACGACGGGCAGAAGATCGAGGACGTCAACAGCGGTGTCGAGGCGATCAACGGCGGGTTGGGCGTCGCGGTGACCAAGAGCTGGGGGATGGTCGACAACCGCACCATCTCCGCGGTCACCCCCGTCGACGAATCCACCTCCGACGTCCGGTTCATGGTCTACATCGGGCGGGCCCGTGGCAAGGATCCGGCGCGGGCCGAGTCGAGGGCGGCCGAATTCGGCCGTGAGGTGATCCGGCAGTTCGAGCAGGACATCGAGATCTGGCAGCACCAGCGCTACTCCGACCCGCCCGCGCTGGCCCCCGACGAGTACGAGGGCTTCACCGCGATCCGCAAGTGGGCCAAGCAGTTCTACGTGACATCCCAGGAAGGCTAAGCCAAAATGAATGCACCAATCCGCGTCTTCCAGGTGGCCACCGGAAACGTCGGATCCGAGATGATCAAGCGGATCGCCACGCAGCCGGACCTGGAACTCGTTGGCCTGCACTGCTATTCGCCCGAGAAGATCGGGCGCGACGCCGGCGAGCTCGCGGGCATCGCGCCCAACGGCGTGACGGCCACCGGCACCGTCGAGGAGATCATCGCGGCCAAGCCGGACGTGCTGACGTTTCACGGCGTCTTCCCCGACGAGGACCTCTACGTCAAAGTGCTTGAGGCGGGCATCAATATCGTCACCACGGCCGACTGGATCACCGGCTGGCACCGCGACACGAACCACCCGCACCCGTCGGGCAAACCGGTGACCCAGCTGCTGGCCGAAGCCTGTGAGAAGGGCGGCGCGACGTTCTACGGCACCGGCATGAACCCGGGCCTGAACCAGATCCTCGGCGTGGTGTGCTCGGCCGACGTGGCCGACATCGAGAACGTCACCACCATCGAGTCGGTCGACGTGTCGTGCCACCACTCCAAGGACACCTGGCTCGAGGTGGGCTACGGCCAGCCGGTGGACGATCCGTCGATCCCGTCGAAGCTGGAGAAGTACACCCGCGTCTTCGCCGACAGCGTGCTGATGATGGCCGACTGCTTCGACCTGCCGCTCGACGAGGTGAAGTTCAGCTATGAGCTCGGCGCCTGCACCAAGGACGTGGACCTGGGCTGGTACACGCTGCCCAAGGGCTCGCTGGGCGGCAACTACATCAAGTACCAGGGCATGGTGGACGGGGTGCCCCGTGTCGAGACGCACCTGGAGTGGCAGATGACCCCGCACACCGACCCGAGCTGGAACATCAAGGGCTGCTACATCACTCAGATCAAGGGCGACCCGTGCGTCTACAACAAGCACATGATTTTCCCCAAGCCCGGCGTGGACCTGTCCAATCCGGACAACTTCGCCTCCATCGGCATGACCGTCACGGGCATGCCGGCCCTCCGGGCGATCAAGTCGGTGGTCGCGGCGCGCCCGGGACTTATCACCAGCGCCGACCTGCCGCTGCGCGGGTTCGCGGGGCGGTTCAAGACGTAGGCGGGCGGGTCAAGGGGCCTCGTCGTCGTCTTCGTCGTCGAAGAGGCGTTCCGGGTGGTGATAGTCGTTGGTGCGCGCGCCGCGGTCCAAGTGCGGCGGCGGGATCCACTCGGTGCGGCCATCCGGGAGTTTTCTTGTCCGCCAGCCTTTTTCGATCAGCTTGTGATCGGGCTTGCAAGCGAACGTGAGCTTGTCCACGTCGGTCATGCCGCCGGTGGCCCAGTCGTCGACGTGGTGGACCTCGGACCAGTAGCCCGGCACGTCGCAGCCGGGGCGCGTGCAGCCGCGCTCCTTCGAGTAGAGGACGATGCGCTGGTCCGGTGACGCGATTCGCCTTGACCGGCCCAGATACAACGGCCGATTCGAGTGTTCGTCGAAAACCGCAAGATAGTGGTAGGCGTGGCTGGCCATCCGGATCACGTCGCGCATGGGCAGCAGTGTCCCGCCGCCCGTCACGGCTCGGCCCGTGCCGGCGGTCAGTTCCCGCAGCGTGGTCGACACGATGACGGTCACCGGCAACCCGTTGTGCACGCCGAGTTTGGGGTCGCCCAGCCGGCTACGCACCAGCGCGTTGAGCGCGTCGTGCTGGCGCTGGGCGTGGCTGCGGGTGTCCCTGCTCGCGAACTCCTCGGTGGGCTCGCCTTCGACGCAAGGGGTTTCATCGTCCGGGTTGCACATCCCGGGTGCCGCGAACCGCGCCAGCCACGCATCGATGTTGGCGCGCAACTCCGGCGAAGCCACCAGCTTCCCGATGCTCATCCCGTCGGTGCGCTGCCCGCACCAGGTGAAGCCGCGCTGGCGGGCCCGGTCGGCGTCGGAGAACTTCCCGTCGGGGTTGACCAGCAGCGCGCACTGATTCGCCACCTTCTGCAACTGGTCGGGCCGCAGTGTCAGCGCCTGGCGGGCCAGGAATCGCTCAGTTTTCTCCACCGTGTCGACAGGTATGGCCTCGGGCAGGTCGCGGAAGAAGGTCTGGATCACCCGCAGGTGCTGACCGTCGAGCATTCCCTCTCGCCATGCCTCGGCGGTCGCGGGCAGCTCGGGGGCCAGCTCCTGGCCGGTCAGGGTCCGGCGTGGCGAAAGCTGTTTGACGTCACGCAGCCGACGGCACGCCTCGGCGTAGCTGATCCGAAGCCAGTCGGCGACCACCTTGTGGACCGGTCCGCCGATGTCGGCGGAGTCCTCATCGGCCAGGCCGGCGATCACGTCGTGGCTCACCGCAACCTGGCGGCGGCGGGACGCTTCCATCTGCTCCAGCGCGCGAAGGCGGACGACCGGGCTGAGGGTGCCGAAATTCAGCCCGGCGACCTTCGCCGTGGCCGCGTGCAACTCGTCCAGCGCGGCGGACACCTCGGCCGGAAACGCCATCGAACTCATGTTCGAATGCTATCCAGCGCCGCCGACGCCGCCTATCGATAAACGCGTTCCTGTGGATCAATTCCGAACTGTGGATAAAGCCATTTCCGAGGGTTTCCGAGGGTTTCCGATGGAAATGTCAGGCGCTCGGACACAGATCGCGTTGGGCCCAGTACACGAGGAGATCCGCCTGCGCCGGGTTCAGCCCGTTGGGGCCCAGGTCGGTATCGGACTTCTGCAGGGCCATGGCCTGCAGCTGCGCGGGCGGAACTCCGTACGAAAGTTGCTGGCACAGCCGCTGACCCGTTTGCAACAGCGCCGGGTCACCGCCGGCGAAGTCCTGGATCCCGGCGTTGTGCAGGTCGTTGAGATAGGAGATCGGGTCGGCCTGAGCCGGACCGGCCCAGACGACCCCGGCGGCCACAAGTGGGCCAGTTATTGCCGCCAAGCTCATAAACCGGCCAGAGCGCCTCTGTGCCGCCATGGTTCCTCTCCTTTTTTAGGTTTGCCCAAATTGGAACGCTCAATATCTTGAAGCAAATTCGGCAAATACGCCAGCGGTCGGACGAGGATCCTCGAGAAGCCGCAACGTGCCGGTCTAGGGTGAAGGCCATGCGGGTAGGCGTGCTGGGGGCGAAGGGCAAAGTCGGGTCGACGATGGTGGCGGCGGTGCAGGCCGCCGAGGATCTGGTCCTGTCGGCGGAGGTGGACGCCGGTGATCCGCTGAGCCTGCTGACCGACGGCGACACCGAGGTGGTCATCGACTTCACCCACCCAGACGTGGTGATGGGCAATCTAGAGTTCCTGATCGGCAACGGAATTCACGCCGTGGTCGGGACGACGGGCTTCAACCAGGAGCGCCTCGACCAAGTGCAGTCGTGGCTGGCCGACAAGCCCGACACGAGTGTGCTGATCGCGCCCAACTTCGCTATCGGGGCCGTCCTGTCCATGCATTTCGCCAAGCAGGCGGCGCCGTTCTTCGACTCGGCAGAGGTGATCGAGCTGCACCACCCGCACAAGGCCGACGCCCCGTCGGGCACCGCCGCCCGCACCGCGAAACTGATCGCCGAGTCCCGAAAGGGCTTGCCGCCCAACCCCGATGCCACCAGCAGCGGCCTGCCGGGCGCCCGCGGCGCGGACGTCGATGGAATACCGGTGCACTCCGTGCGGCTGGCCGGGCTCGTCGCCCATCAGGAGATCCTGTTCGGCACCGAGGGCGAGACGCTGACCATCCGCCACGACAGCCTGGACCGCACGTCGTTCGTGCCGGGCGTGCTGCTGGCCGTGCGGCGGATCACGGAGCGCCCCGGCCTCACCGTGGGCCTCGAGCCCCTGCTGAACCTCACATGATCGGACGCACGCTGTACATCCAGCTGCTCATCGCGTTCCTGTGTGTGGCGATGCTGGTGTACTTCGTGCTGCTGGGCCGCCTGGCCGTCACGATGATCGGGTCGGGACGGCCCGCCGCCATCGGCCTCGGCGCGGCGCTGCTGATCATGCCCGCCATCGGCCTGTGGGCGATGATCGCCACGCTGCGGGCCGGGTTCGCCCACCAGCGGCTCGCCCGCCTGATCGCCGCTGACGGAATGGAACTCGACACCAGCGAGCTGCCGCGGCGGCCGTCGGGCCGCATCGAGCGGGACGCGGCCGACGCGCTGTTCGCCACCGTGCGCACCGAGGTCGAGGCCGAACCCGACGACTGGCGGCGCTGGTACCGGCTGGCGCGGGCCTACGACTACGCCGGGGACCGCCGGCGCGCGCGGGAGGCCATGAAGACCGCGGTCCAACTCCAGGCCCAGCCATGAGCAAGACGCTGCTGATCGTGCACCACACGCCCTCGCCGCACACCCAGGAGATGTTCGAGGCCGTGTTGTCCGGCGCCACCGATCCCGACATCGAAGGCGTCGAGGTCGTGCGACGGCCCGCGCTCACCCTCGCACCCGCCGACGTGCTCGAGGCCGACGGCTACCTGCTCGGCACTCCCGCCAATCTGGGTTACATGAGCGGTGCGCTCAAGCACGCGTTCGACGTCTGCTACTACCCGTGCCTCGACGCGACGCGCGGGCGACCATTCGGCGTGTATCTGCACGGCAACGAGGGCACCGAGGGCGCCGAGCGGGGCATCGAGGCCATCACCACCGGCCTGGGTTGGGCGAAAGTGGCTGAGACCGTGGTGGTTTCGGGCAAACCGAGCAAGGCCGACCTGGAATCGTGCTGGAACCTCGGCGCGACCGTCGCCGCTCAGTTGATGGGTTGATCGAACGAAGCCGGCATGAAGGCATCCGCGGGTTGGGCCAGCGCCAGCGCCGTGCTGGAGCCGAACGGTCCGTGCCGGTCGAACAGAATCGCGGTGCCCGTGGCCACACCCGCAGTGCCGTAATGGCTCTGGGCCGCCAACCCGAGGAATTCGCCGTCCGGCAGGCGGCTCGCGGTGACGGTGTAGTCGGCGTTGATGTAGCGCAAACCCCCAGTGCCCCAATGGGTCAGCGAACTCGTGATGTCGCCGACGAACGCCAAGCGGGTGAAGGGCGTGAGCGGGTAGCCCTGCACCATCGGGCGAAACAGCCGCGTCCAGGCGAACTTCTGGGAATGAGCCTGCTCCCACTCGCCCGCCGCGATGCCGGGGCTGCCGGAAAGCGTCGCGCCGTACCCCCAGATGAGAAACGGCATGTCGACCGGAAAGCCGTCGGAGTCGGCCGGAAGCGGCGGCATCTGGACCGGGCCGGACCACACCTCGCCCTCCGGGTGG
The DNA here is from genome assembly GCF_001672675.1 of Mycobacterium sp. E2327. Lineage (NCBI taxonomy): Bacteria > Bacillati > Actinomycetota > Actinomycetes > Mycobacteriales > Mycobacteriaceae > Mycobacterium > Mycobacterium sp. E2327. Next base: position 2,947 of record NZ_LZKE01000248.1, on the reverse strand, counting down.
TCGCCCCGTCGCAGGAACAGCGAGCTGGCCCGCGCGACGGTTCGCCCGTTCTGGACCAGCGCGGCGTCGACGAGTTTGATGCGCCGGCCTTCGCGCTGCACCGAGGTCTCGATCCGCACCGGTTCGGGCAGCACCGGGCGCAGCAGGTCGACCGTGATGCGCGCGGGCTGAAGGTCGGGGTCGATCCCGGATCGCTCGATGCCGAACGCCAGCAGGCCGCCGACGTTTTGACCTCCCAGCGCCGTGCCCCAGGGTCCTCGCGTCAGTGGGCCGGGCAGATAGGAGTCGCCATCGACAGCGAAGAACGCCTCGGGCATGATGGCGGAATCCTCGATGGTCACCGCTATCACGATAGGACAGGGGGATAAGTAAGGACCGGGCATGCCTCCAGTGATCGAAATTCCCCGTACGCACAACCCATTCCCGACGACCGGCGTGTCTCGCGGCGTCGACGGTGTCCCGCGCTACGAGCGCCTGCCCGCCACCCTGCTGGACATGCTCGCCGAACAGGTCGACAACCGCCCGAACAGTGAGGCCGTCGCTGAATTGGGCGTCAGCCGGTTGACCTACCGGCAGCTGTGGGACCGCGCGGCGCGGGTGGCCGGCGGACTTCGGGCCGACGGCCTGAGCCCGGGCGATCGCGTCGCCGTGCGTTACCCGGCCGGCATCAACTGGGTGGTCGCGTTCTGGGGCACCGTAATGGCCGGTGGCATTGCCGTCGCGGTCAATACGCGCTCGGCGCAGCCGGAGGTCGAGTTCGTCCTGTCCGACTCGGGCGCGCGGATGGACCTGGCGCCGGACGCGCCATTGCCCGACGGCGACCCCTACGTCACCCACGGGCTGGGACCCATGGATATTGCCGCCCTGTTCTACACCTCGGGCACCACCGGCCACCCGAAGGGCGTGCCGACCACCCACGAGGCGTTCGTGACCAACACCGAGAACGCGATCCGCTGCCTCGAGCAGCCGAGGGACCTCGGCGAGGAAATGCGCACCCTCATCTCGGTGCCGCTGTTCCATGTAACCGGTTGCAATTCACAGCTTTTGGCCGCCGCTCGGCTTGGGGGAGCGTCGGTGATCATGCCCGCGCTCAACCTCGACGAATTGATCGCGACGCTGGCGGCCGAACGCATCTCCGTGATGGTGACGGTCCCGGCGATCTACGCCCTGATGCTGCGGCACAAGGCCTTTGCGGGCGCCGACGTGTCCTCGGTCCGCTGGGTCGGTTACGGGGGCGCGCCCATCGCGCCCTCGTTGGTGGGGGCGGTGAAGGAGGCGTTTCCGCAAGCCACCGTGTTCAACGGGTACGGCATGACCGAGACCGCCTCGCTGATGACCGTCCTGCCGGATCGCGACGCCGTCGAGCACGCCGACTCCGTGGGGTACGCCGTCCCGTCGGTGGACCTCGGCCTGGTCCCGTTCGGCGGCGACCAGCCGGGGGTGGGCGAGTTGGTCACGCGCGGCGCCAATGTCACGGCGGGCTACTGGAATCGGCCGGACGCCAACCGGGCCACGTTCGCGGATGGCTGGCTGCACACCGGCGACGTGGTTCGCGTCGACGATGCGGGGCGGGTGCACATCGTCGATCGGCTCAAGGACATCATCAACCGGGGCGGTGAGAACGTCTCCAGCGTCGAGGTCGAGGCGGCGCTGTTGTCTGCGCCGAATGTCGCCGACGCCTGCGTGCTCGCGGTGCCCGACGACGTGATGGGCGAAAAGGTCGGCGCCGTCCTGTTCGCCGGCGAGGACGAGATCGACGTGCGCGCCGTCCTCGACCACTGCCGCGGCCGGCTGGCCGACTACAAGATTCCGCAATACGTCACCGTGGTAACCGAAGCGCTGCCCCGCAACGCCGGCGGCAAACTGCTCAAGGGCAAGCTGCGCGGCGAGGTGAAATGGGGCGACCCGCTCCGATGAGCGCCCTGCTGATCGCCAACCGCGGCGAGATCGCCCTCCGAATCATCCGCACGGCAACGGAACTGGGCATCCGAACGGTGGCGGTCTACGCCGAAGACGACGCCGAGAGCCCCCACGTGCACGCCGCCGACGAAGCGATCGGCCTACCGGGCGCCGGGCCGGCGGCCTACCTGAACCAGCCCGAACTGCTCGCCGCGGCCAAGCAGTCCGGCGCCGAGCTGATCCACCCGGGTTACGGGTTCCTTTCCGAGAGTGCCGAATTCGCGCGCGCCTGCGCGGCCGCCGGATACACGTTCGTCGGTCCGGGCGCCGACGTGCTCGAGCTGGTCGGCGACAAGTCGTCGGCCAGGCAAGCCGCGACCGTCGCGGGCGTGCCGGTGCTGCCGGCGACCCAGGGACCCAGCAGTGTCGAGGACGTCAAGGCGTTCTTCGCCGAGCAGGGTGGCGCCGTCATGATCAAGGCCCTCGCCGGCGGCGGGGGCCGGGGAATGCGGAAGGTGCGCCACGCCGAGGAGATCGAGCACGCTTACCAACAGTGCGCGGCGGAGGCGCAACTCGGCTTCGGGGATCGCGCGCTGTTCGCCGAGGCCGTGCTCGACGCCGCGCGGCACATCGAGGTGCAGGTCGTGGGCGCGCCCGCCGGGCACCAGACGCGCGCGCTGGCCCTCGGTGACCGCGATTGCAGCGTCCAGCGGCGCTACCAGAAGCTGGTCGAAATCGCACCCGCCCAAGGGCTTTCGGACGCACTACGCCATTCGATGCATCAGGCCGCGGTCCGGCTGTGCGCCAGGGTGGGTCTGCACGGTGTGGCCACCGTCGAATTCCTGGTCACCGGGGACCGGTTCGTCTTCCTCGAGGTCAACCCGCGGATCCAGGTGGAGCACCCCGTCACCGAGGAAACCACCGGGGTGGACCTGGTGGCCGTACAGCTGGCCATCGCCCGCCGCGCGTCGTACTACGAACTCGGGCTCCCCGCCGGGATCGCCTCGGACGGAAGCGAAGTGATCGGCGAGCCGGCCGCCCGCCGCGG
>NZ_LZKE01000247.1:0-1565 GCF_001672675.1 Mycobacterium sp. E2327 | reverse complement strand
TAACTGTCAAGCATCAGCCGAAACACTGTCAGCCATCACCCGAAGTAGAAATGTCAACCATCAGCCGAGGTAATACACCCACAAAGTGCCCCCGGCATGATTCGAACATGCGACACCGGCTTTAGGAGAGCCGTGCTCTATCCCCTGAGCTACGAGGGCGGACAGGGTGAGCTTACCGGGGAAGAACTCCGCGGCGCCCTCACCGCAGTTCGGCAATGACTTTTGCGAACGTGTCGAGGTTGTTGTCCTGCACGGTGAAGCAGCTCAGGCCGTACTTCTCGCGGAGGCCGACCAGCGTGTCGGCCATCTCGCGGGGTGACCCGCTGAGCACCGACGGCATCGACAGCAACTGCTCATCGGACAGGTCCGGCGCGTACTGGCGGGTCATCCTCAAATCGGGCGCGCTCTCGCCCTCGCGCGGCATCGCGGTGATCACCATGTTCAGCTCCAGTGCGTCGAATCGCTCGCCCGCGGCGTTGCGAACAAACTCGATGCGTTCGGCCAGCGGGTCGTCGACGTCGTGGACCCTGGCGCCGGTCAGCCCGATGATGTCGGCGTGCCGCGCGGCCAGCGTCAGCACCCGGTCGCCGTTGCCGGCGATGAGGATCGGCGTCGTCGGGTGATGTTCCTTTAGGTATGTCGTCATGTGTCCCAGGTAGTCGACCCGCGCGCCGGCGCTGGGGTACGGCAGCTCGGCGGCCTCGAATTCCTCGCGGACGTATCCGGTTCCGAGCCCGATCTCGAGACGGCCGTCGCTCAGTACGTCAAGGGCCTGCAGGTCCCTGCTGAGCAGGGCCGGCTTGTAGAACGCGGCGTTGAGCACATACATGCTCAGCTTGATCCGGCTCGTCACCATCGCGACCGCGGTTAGTGTCGGCGACGGTGCCGCCGCGCCGAGATGATCTGGCACGCACAAGATGTCGTATCCGAGATCTTCCGCCCGCTTCACCTTGTCGACCAACGCCGAGCGTGACTTGAAGAACCGCATGCTCAACCCGAAGCGAAAATCCTTGACCACCAACAACCTCCGTTCGACGAATGAGAACACTTACCAGGAACGCGCCGCGGCCGCCAGACCCCGCACCAGCTCAGAGGTGACCGGCGACAAGCCGTCGGCGCCCGGCAGCGGGCTGCGCGGGCTAAGGCCCCGCACCCGGACCGACAGTTCCAGCTGGGTCCCGCCGCCGCGAACCCGGTTCACTGGGTTGTCGGGATGCAGGCCGCGCAGTTCCGGTGGGATGTCGTCGATGTCGGTGACGACTTGGTAGCCGGTCAGCCGGATGTGCCGCGCCAGGTGAGCCGCCAGCGCGCGGTTGCGTCCCCCGGCGAGCAGCTGGGTGCCGCGCCCGATTCGGCCGTAGCCGTGCAGCGAGACGGCGACGTCGACATGATCGAGAAACTCTGCGAGCCTTGGCGATTCGTCCGGGTCGTAGCGGGCCGACGGCAGGTGGTGCGGGTAACGAGCGGGGTGACGCACCACGTACACCGAGGCGTCGGCGGCCTCGGCGGCGCGCTCGGCGATGACGTCGGTCATCTCTTCCAGGCCGCCGCCATGGATGGCGAGG
>NZ_LZKE01000246.1:0-782 GCF_001672675.1 Mycobacterium sp. E2327 | reverse complement strand
CCGACGCCGGCCACGCACCGCATGGTGGCGACGATTATCCGCTGGCGAGTCTCCTCGCCGCTGGCGCCGACCGGGCGACCTAGCATGCCGTCGAATATAATCGAACGATCAATTAATATCCGGTTCCTGCTCGGAGGTGCGCCCGCATGAACGCCGCGCGGTCGCAGTTGGGGCGCCCGGTAGGCGCCAGCGGCGAGCGGACCCGCGCTCGAATAATCACCGCGGCGATGCGCTGCGTGGGGGAGGTGGGCTACTCGCGCGCGACCATCCGGGAGATCGCCCGCACGGCCGACGTCACCAGCGCGAGCCTGTACAACTACTTCCCGAACAAGTCCGAGTTGATCAAGGCCGCCGTCGCCGCAAGGACCGAGGTCGCGTTGCCCCGGCTGCGCGAGGCGGCCGGGAGCCCCGGCGACGTCGTCGACCGGATCGAAGCGGTGCTCGACGAATCGGGCCGGTTGATGCGCGAGTACCCCGACCTGGCGGCCTTCGAGTGGGCGATCCGCGCCGAGGGCGCCGTCGACCCCGGGGCGCACGGCGCCGGCTTCCAGGCGTTCCGCGAGATCATCGAGGGCATCGTCGGACGAGCCGCCAGATCGGGTCCGGTCGAAGCGATCTATTCGTTGATCTACGGGCTGACCGAGCTGGCGGCCACGCTGCCGCCCGAGGACTACCACGCGGCGCTGGGCGCGGCCAAGCGGCTGGTCAGGGGAACGCTTTTCGAGCCGCGAGCGAGTCGCCGAGCGTCCACAGCGCAACGCCGATCAAAACGAGATCCTTGA
>NZ_LZKE01000245.1:0-1500 GCF_001672675.1 Mycobacterium sp. E2327 | reverse complement strand
ATCGGCTGCGGCTGGGGCGCCACGCTGCGGCGCGCCATCGAGAAGTACGACGTCAACGTCGTGGGCCTGACGCTGTCGGAAAACCAGGCCGAGCACGTCCAGCAGATGTTCGACGGGCTGGACACGAACCGCTCGGCGCAGGTGCTGCTGGAGGGGTGGGAGAAGTTCGACGAACCCGTCGACCGGATCGTCTCCATCGGCGCCTTCGAGCACTTCGGCCGGCAACGGTGGGGCCACTTCTTCAAGATGGCCTACCGGGTGCTGCCGGCCGACGGGGTCATGCTGCTGCACACCATCTCGCGCCCGACCTTCAAAGAGGCCAGGGCCCAGGGCACCCCGTTGACCCACGAGGTCGTTCACTTCACCCAGTTCATCCTGGCCGAGATCTTCCCCGGCGGATGGCTGCCGACGATCCCGTCGGTCGAAGAGCACGCCGGCGACGCCGGTTTCAAGGTGACCCGGATCCAGTCGCTTCAGCTGCACTACGCCAGGACGCTGGAGATATGGGCCGCCGCGCTCGAAGCCAACAAGGACAAGGCCATCGCGATCCAGTCGGAGAAGGTCTACGACCGGTACATGAAGTACCTCACCGGCTGCGCCAAGTTGTTCCGCCAGGGCTACACGGACGTCAACCAGTTCACGTGTGAGAAGTGACCGAGGGCCGCGCTACTTGGCCAGGGTGAACTGGCCGACGTTGCTGATTCCCTTGCGGAAGAAGTCCTCGCACCCCGTCAAATAGTGCATATAGCGCTCGTAGACTTCCTCGGACTGGATGGCGATCGCCTTTTCTTTGTTCGCCGCCAGGTTGGCCGCCCAAATATTCAGCGTCCGTTCATAATGCTCGCGCAGCAATTGCACTTTTTCGACGCTGAATCCGGCGGCATGCGCCAGCGGGAAAATATCTTCCTGCGCCGGCAACTGCCCGCCCGGGAAGATTTCCGTGTAGATAAATCGCGTGAACCGCACGTCGCTCATCGTCAAAGCGATGCCGCGCTCGTGCATCTGCTTCTGTGAATGCGCCAAAATAGTGTGCAGGAGCATCCTGCCGTCGTCGGGGAGGATGTCATGGGCGCGGTCGAAAAACGCGGGCCAACGCTCGGCCTTGAACGCTTCAAATGCTCCGATGCTGACGATCCGGTCGACGGGTTCGTCGAACTTCTCCCACCCCTCCAGCAGCACCTGCGCCGAGCGGTTCGTGTCCAGCCCGTCGAACATCTGCTGGACGTGCTCGGCCTGGTTTTCCGACAGCGTCAGGCCCACGACGTTGACGTCGTACTTCTCGATGGCGCGCCGCAGCGTGGCGCCCCAGCCGCAGCCGATGTCGAGCAGCGTCATCCCCGGCTCGAGCCCGAGCTTCCCCAGCGACAGGTCGATCTTGGCCAGCTGCGCCTCCTCGAGCGTCATGTCGTCGCGCTCGAAGTAGGCGCAGCTGTAGGTCTGGGTCGGGTCCAGGAACAGCCGGAAGAAGTCGTCGGACAGATCGTAGTGCGCCTGCACGTT
>NZ_LZKE01000244.1:0-4461 GCF_001672675.1 Mycobacterium sp. E2327 | reverse complement strand
CCGAGCTGGCCGCGGCGATCGGCGACGTCCTCGGCCGGCCGCTGCGCTACCAGGAGGCGCCGACGGAAGTGGTGCGGCAGCGGTTCATCGCCATCGGGTTCGGCGCCGACTTCGCCGACGCCTACATCGCCATGCTCGCCGAGACGCTCGACAAGCCCGCGCTGGTCACCCACGACGTGGAGAAGATCCTCGGCCGGCCGGCGACGCCGGTCGCGCATTGGGTTTCGGAGCACCGCGACCTGTTCGCCCAAGCGAAAGGAGCCTGACGTGTCCGAGCCACGCCCGCCGCGCTATCTCAAGCCCATGAACAAGGTGATGATGGCGGTCCAGCGGCTGGGGATCCCCACCGGACCCGCCATGGTGCTGACGGTGCCCGGCCGCAAGTCGGGTCAGCCGCGCCGCACTCCGATGACGCCGTTCGAATTTGGCGGCGGCCTCTACGTGGTGGCCGGTTACCCCGGCGCCGACTGGGCGGCCAACGCCCGCGCCGCGGGCAGCGGCACACTGAGCCGGGGCCGACGCTCGCGCGAGGTCAGGATTATCGAGCTCGACGGCGACGAGGCGCGTCCGGTGCTACGGGCGTTCGCCACCGAGGTGCCCGTCGGGGTGGCGTTCGCGAAGCGCTCGGGGATGGTGCGCGACGGAACCGCCGATGAATTCGAGGCGCTGGCGGGCCGCGTCGCCGTGTTCCGGTTCGAGCCGAACGTCAAACAGCGCGAGAAATCCTGCTGATTTTCTCGCGCTGTGTGTCGGCGAGAGGCCATCGACCCGATCGCCTAACGCCTGATCCCTTGTCCGGCGGGTCGATTCATCCTTATCCGCCTTGGACACGACTTCGCTGATCCGCCCGCGGTAACCGCACGCCAACTGCCGGGAACGGCTACATTGCAAGCAGACGAATCGCTGCATTGCCGGGTTTTCAGCGGTGACCTCCCGGGAATCAGGGCAGTGTGTTCTGCTGCGGTGGGGATGTCGAGCCGGGGAGAAAGCCGATGTCAGGATCACAGGACGCCGGTCAAAGGCGGCAAGGTGCGGTTTCCCGAGGAGCGCTGCGCAGCGCGGGAGCGGCGGAACCGACCGATTGGGTGTCTCGAGCCCGCTGCCGGACCATCGACCCCGACACACTCTTTGTCCGGGGCGCCGCCCAGCGCGAAGCCGCGCTGGTCTGCCGACACTGCCCGGTTATGCAGGAGTGCGGAGCGGAAGCGTTGGACAACCGGGTGGAATTCGGTGTCTGGGGCGGGATGACCGAGCGCCAACGACGGGCCCTGCTCCAGCGGCACCCCGAGATGGCGTCCTGGTCAAAGTTTCTGAGCGAACGACGAAATCGCGGCGTGGGCTGACCTGCGCGCCGTGTCCAATCAGGACCCGTCGCAACCTGTCTCGCCGCATCCCTGTCGGAGATTGCCGTCCGGTCCTGGAGCAAAGCTAACCCGAACAGCGGCGTAACCTGGCCGGACGTAACCTAGGGCAATGCGCACGGCCTACCACGAGCAGCTAGCCGCCCTCAATGAGCAGCTCGCCGATATGTGCGCAATGGCCGGCGCCTCGATGCAGGACGCCACCCAGGCCCTACTGCAGGCCGACCTTGTGCTGGCCGAAAAGGTCATCGCCGAGAAGGGCGAGCTCGCCAAGATGAGCGGCGCCGCCGAAGACTCCGCGTTCGTGCTGCTCGCCCTGCAAGCGCCGGTGGCCGGCGACCTCCGAGCCGTGGTCACCGCGATCAGGCTCTGCGCCGACGTCGAACGCATGGGCGGCCTGGCCGCCCACGTCGCAAAGATCGTTCGCCGCCGCCATCCCGAACATGTGCTGCCCGAACAGGCCAACGGCTATTTTGCTGAGATGGGCCGCGTGGCAGTCGAATTGGGCAGTGCCGCCGAAGAGGTGTTGCGCACCGGTGACCCCGAAAAGGCGCGCCTCATCAACGTCGAAGACGACGCGATGGACGACCTGCATCGCGAGCTGTTCGCCGAGCTGATGGACCGCGAGTGGCAACACGGCGTGGCCGCCGCGGTCGATGCGACCCTGTTGGGCAGGTTCTACGAACGCTTCGCCGACCACGCCGTCGAAATCGCCAGGCGGGTCATCTTCCAGGCCACCGGCAGGTTCCCGGACAGCGCGGATCCCGTCGGCTAGCGGACGGTGTCGACCGCCGATTACCAGACGATGGCGGCCATATCACGGTTGTCCGAACACACGCTGCGCACGGCTGCCTCGATGTCGGCGCCGGTGATGATCTGCAGGTCCTCGACGGTCACGGGCCGGCCCGACCGCTTCTGGGCGACGACCCGGGTATCACGGAACCCCTCGGCGCGCTCGATGACGTTGCGGGCGAACCGGCCGTTCTGCATGGCGTCGATCCCGTGCTGACCGCCGGGAGTGGTGTAGTTGCGGATCGTGGTGGCCGCCGCCAAGAACGCTTCCCGGGCGCCATCGTCGAGCAGGCTGGCCCGCGGGGTGGCGTAGCGTTGGCCGATCTCGACGATCTCGGCCGGCGAGTACGACTCGAACCGCAGTTTGCGGTTGAACCGACCGGCCAAACCCGGGTTGACCGTGAGGAATTGGTCCACCTGGTCCTCGTAGCCGGCCCCGATGAAGCAGAAGTCGAATCGATGGGTTTCCAAAGCGACGAGCAGCTGGTTGACGGCCTCCATGCCGATCATGTCGGGGGTGCCGTCCTGGTGGCGTTCGATCAGCGAGTAGAACTCGTCCATGAAAATGATTCGGCCGAGCGACTTTTCGATCAGCTCGTTGGTCTTGGGCCCGGATTCCCCGATGTAGTGGCCGCAGAAGTCGGACCGGCGGACCTCGCGGATCTCGGGGTGGCGCACGATGCCCATCCCGGCGTAGATCTTGCCCAGCGCCTCGGCAGTGGTCGTCTTGCCGGTTCCCGGTGGTCCCACCAGCAGCATGTGGTTGGTCTGGCCCTCCACCGGTAGCCCGTGTTCGAGGCGCATCATGCGCACCTCGAGCTGGTCCTCCAGCGCCGACACCGCCTGCTTGACCGCCGCCAGGCCCACCTGTTTGGCTAACAGCCGGCGGCCCTCGGCCAATAGCTCGGCGCGCCGCTCGGCCGCCTCGGCGTCGTCGAGCTGCTCGCGGCTTTTCGCCGTCGAGGCGTCCCACTTGTCGGTGCGGCTGGCGATGGTCTGCTCGTCGGTCACGACCAGCTGCAGGTTCGGGTCGGCCAGCGCGGCCTTCGCCGCATCGGTCAGCACCCCGTTGATGGTCGCCTTGGACAGCCAGATCTGGGCGCGGTCCTCCTCGTGCAGCTGGCGGTGCACCATGCCGCGCACGTACGCCAAATCCGCTACGAGCAGCGGAATGTCGGCCGGGCCGATCGAGGCGGTCAACACCTCGGCGCCGAACCGGCTCGACGACGCATTCTGGCCGATCACGTCGACGCGATCCAGCCAGTCCAGCGCCACCCGGCCCTGCCCGAGGTGTGCGGCGGCATGCGCCGCGAGTGCGCAGATCGACGCCGTCACCGCCGACATGATGATCGCCTGCGGCGGCAGCTCTTCCGCTGCCGTCAACAACACATCCGACCAGCGCTGCGTCGCATACATCAGGAACGCCCGCGCCAGCTGATGCCACTGGTAGTTGCCCCACGAGTCGAGCAGCTCGCGGTTGGCCAAAAGCTTGTCCGCCTCGGCATATTCGCCGGCGATCGTCAGCGCCGAGGACAGCGCCAACCCCACCTGGGACGCGTCGGTGACCGTGATGCCGATATAGGGGCCCAATTGCATCTCGGCAGCGAGCGTGCGGCCAATCCGGGTGGTCTCCCGGTGCAACCATTCGCGATGATGGTTGAGCCGCTTCAGCGAGGCCAGATCGTTGTCGCCGCAGGCAATCCGGCCGAGCCAGGCGTCGGCCATCGAGGGGTCGGCTTCGGTGGCAGCGACGAACTCCGGCAGCGCTGCGGCGGGCCCCTGCCGGTCCCTGATCGTCATGGCGCGGTCGAAATGCCGACGCGCCGTGAGCAAGTCCCCCATTGTCTGCACCATCCTGGCTAGGTCGCGAACGACATCGCGACCGACTCGAGGTTGACATAGCGGTTCTCTGCACGAAACAGGTCCATGTTCACCAGCCATGTCTCGCCGGCCGCGGTGACTCGCACCGTCGCACCACTCACCTGCTGGATGGCCACCTCGAACGCGTGCCCGTGACCGTCGGGTAGCGCGGTGCCGGCCGGGGCGACTGTGATCACGGTGGCCGGCCGGGGCGCGGGCGAGATCGCGACGTCCCTGGCGTCCGGCCGGGCGAGTTCGACGACGCTGACGGTGGTGCGCGGCGCCGGCCGCGAGGTGCTGACGACGCTGACCACCGGCATCCGCACGCTGGCCCAACGCTTCATGTCGCGGGTGTGCACGCACACCCGCTCGCCGGCGCCGGCGGTGCGGATCACGATCCGCTTGGCGATCGCGTCGTCGGCAGCGACGAACACCCGTGACAGCTCCC
>NZ_LZKE01000243.1:0-3913 GCF_001672675.1 Mycobacterium sp. E2327 | reverse complement strand
AGGTGTACGAGCACCTGGTGTTTGACGCCAACCGCCACCTCCCGCTGGCCGGCTTCGACGGCATGGCCGAGCGCACCATCACGATCTCCAGCGCGGCCAAGATGTTCAACTGCACCGGTTGGAAGATCGGGTGGGCCTGCGGCCCAGCGCAACTCATCGCCGGGGTGCGCGCGGCCAAACAGTATCTGAGCTACGTCGGCGGCGCGCCGTTCCAGCCCGCGGTGGCTCTCGCGCTGGACACCGAGGACGCGTGGGTTGCCGAGCTTCGCCGCTCCTTGCAGGGCAGGCGGGACCGGCTGGCCGCCGGGCTGAGCCAGATCGGCTTCGCGGTGCACGACAGCGACGGCACCTACTTCCTGTGCGCCGACCCGCGCCCGCTCGGCTACGACGACAGCACCGGCTTCTGCGCGGCGTTACCGGAGAAGGTCGGCGTGGCCGCCATCCCGATGTCGGCGTTCTGCGACCCGGCGGCACCCCATGCCGACGTGTGGAATCACCTGGTGCGCTTCACGTTCTGCAAACGCGAGGCCACCCTCGACGAGGCAATCAGGCGCCTGGCGGCGCTGCGGGGCCCATAACCCGCTTCCGAAGTCCCTCCAGCGCGGCATGCAGGATCTTCTTGCGGGCCCGGCTGATCACGAACTCGGGCAGCGGCGCCGACGGTTCCACGGTGATGCCGAATCGCACCCGGGTCTTGTCGTCGCCCTCGCGGGTGAGGTTGTACTCACCGTGCTGGCCATGTTGGTGGATCGTCTTTTTGGCGTCCCACACCATCCAGTCCGGGCCCCAGTGGTACTCCAGGAACTGCGTGTCGAAAATGCCCATCACCCTGATCGTCACCTTCACGTGGCACGGTCGCCCGTCCGGATAGGTGTCGATGACCTCGGCCCTCTTGTGCACCGCGGACCACGACGGCACGTTCTCCATGTCGGCGAGCGCATCCATGATGACTTCCGGGCGCGCGTCGATGACGATTTCCGACGATGCTTGTACGGCCACTGGCTAAGTCGCACCGCCCGATCCGCGACCGCCCGCCACCAGCTCGCTCAGCCCCTTCACCGAGGCGTCGAGAACCCGTTCGGTGGCCCGCTTGACGACGAACGCCGGAATGGGCCCCGCCGGCTCGACGGTGATGTCGAAACGCACGCGCGTCTTGTCGAGGCCCTCGGGCTTGAGGTTGTACTCGATGTGCTGGCCGTGCTGCTGCGCGGTGCCCTTGGCGTCATAGACGACCCAGTCGGGGCCCCAGTGGTATTCCAGGATCTCTTTGTCGACCAGACCCAAAATCTTGATCTTGGTCTTGACGTGGTGTGGGAGCCCGTCGGGATAACGGTCGATCACTTCGATGTCTTTGTGCAGCGGCGACCAGGAGGAAAGGACGCCGACGTCTGTCAGCGCCTCCATGACCACTTCCGGCGGCGCGTCGACGACGAATTCCCGTGATGCTTTTACGGCCACTACAGAACAAAGTAACCCCAGCGACCCACACGCGGGTGGGGTTCGCGTAAATCTCTACTTACCAGCCGATTTCGTCGAGCGGAGTGGTTGCCGCGGGCGGCGGCCCGACCGGTCCGGCCGGGGTCCGGGAGAAGCGCGGTGCGGGAGCGGCCTGTTTCACGCCGTGCGCGGTGATCAACGTCGACCTGGCGTTCAGATGCTTGTCGGCGGCCGCCTCATTCCAGGTCAACACCGGGGTGACACACGCGTCGGTGCCGGCGAAGATCTGCGTCCATTCGTCGCGGGTCCGGCTGGCGAAGCGCTTCGCGAAGACGTCGTACATCCGTTGATACGAACCGATGTCGAGCTGGGCAGGCACCTCGTCGGGCGACAGGCCGAGCCCGTCGAGCAGCGCCGCGAAGAACTGCGGCTCGATGGCGCCGACGGCGACGTACTTGCCGTCGGCGGTCTCGTAGCACCGGTAGAACGGGGCGCCGCCGTCGAGCAGGAACGATTCGCGCTCGTCGCGCAGCGAACCGGTCGCCTTCATGGTCCACATCATCTGGGCGAGCAGGCTGACCCCGTCGACCATCGCGGCGTCGACGACCTGGCCCCGGCCCGACCGTTCCCGCTCGTACAACGCGACGGCGATGCCCAGCAGCACCAGCATCGAACCGCCGCCGAAGTCGGCGACCAGGTTCAGGGGCGGCGTCGGCGGCCGGTCCCGATGCCCGAGCGCCGAGAGCGCGCCGGTCTGTGACAGGTAGTTGATGTCGTGGCCCGCCGTGTGTGCCACCGGGCCATGCTGCCCCCAGCCGGTGATGCGCGCGAAGATCAGCCGCGGATTCACGGCCGCGCAGTTTTCGGGTCCGATGCCGAGTCGCTCGCAGGTGCCGGGCCGGAAGCAGTCGAGGAGCACGTCGGCCTTGGCGGCGAGCTCCAGCAGCGCCTGAGGCTGCGACTTGACGTCGAGGTCGACGATCCGCTTCCCGCGGTGCAGCAGGTCGCGGTCTTCCGGCGGCATCGTCAGCCCGCCGGGCCGGCGCACGCGCACCACGTCGGCGCCGAGGTCGGCGAGCATCATCCCGGCGTGCGGCCCCGGCCCGATGCCGCCGAGTTCGATCACCCGCACCCCGGCCAGGGGGCCCTCGCTCGTCACCGCGACTAGTTGCCCTTCTTGATCGCAAGCACCCGCTCGCGCAGGGCCTTGGTCGCGGAATCGATGGTGCCCTTGACGGCCCGTTTGAGCACGAAGCCGGGCAGCGGCACGTTGGGGTCGACGCGGATCTCCATCTTGACGAGGGTCGCGTCTCCCTGAGGAACCAAGGTGTACTTGCCGTCCTGCGACTTCTGCTGGCCCGAGCTGACCAGCGTCCAGCTCACGTCGTTGCCGCTCCAGGTGTAGGCCACCACCTGCTCGTCGGTGATGCCCGCGGTCCTGACCCTCATCTTCACCTTGCTGGGCCGCCCGTCGTCCCCGGTCTCGAGGATCTCCGCGCTCTGGTGTGGGTCCGACCATTCGGGCATCGCTTCGAAGTCGGCGATGACGTCCAGAATCTCCTCGGGGCCGGCTTCGATGACGATGTCGCGGGATTCTTTGATAGCCATGCCCGCACAATAGGCGAAGCGGCGTGTCGGCCGGAACGGTTTGGACCGGGCGTACCGTCGTGCTTGTGACTGATCCCCTCGTCTACACCGTCGGTGACTACCTGCTGGACCGCCTCGCCGAACTCGGTGTCTCCGAGATCTTCGGCGTTCCCGGCGACTACAACCTGGAATTCCTGGACCATATCGTCGCCCATCCGACCATTCGGTGGGTGGGCAGCGCCAACGAACTCAACGCCGGCTACGCGGCCGACGGGTACGGACGGCTGCGCGGAATGTCGGCCGTGGTAACGACATTCGGGGTGGGCGAGCTCTCGGCCACCAACGCGATCGCCGGCAGCTACGCCGAGCACGTGCCCGTCGTGCACATCGTCGGCGGCCCGTCCAAAGACGCCCAGGGCGCCCGCCGCGCGCTGCACCATTCCCTCGGCGACGGCGACTTCGAGCACTTCTTTCGGATCAGCCGCGAAATCACCTGCGCCCAAGCAAATCTCATGCCGGCCACCGCATGCCGCGAGATCGATCGGGTGCTCTCGGAGGTACGCGAGCAAAAACGGCCCGGATACCTGCTGCTGTCCACCGACGTGGCCCGCTTCCCCACCGAACCGCCCGACGCGCCGCTGCCGCGCTACACCGGTGGCACCAGCCCCCGCGCCCTGTCGCTGTTCATCGAGGCCGCGACCCGCCTCATCGGCGATCATCAGCTGACCGTCCTCGCCGACCTGCTGGTGCACCGGCTGCAGGCCGTCAAGGAGCTCGAGGCGTTGCTGGCGGCGGACGTGGTGCCGCACGCCACGTTGATGTGGGGAAAGAGCCTGCTCGACGAGAGCTCCCCGAATTTCCTTGGCATCTACGCCGGTTCGGCCAGCGC
>NZ_LZKE01000242.1:0-134419 GCF_001672675.1 Mycobacterium sp. E2327 | reverse complement strand
ACACCGCGGGCGGTTTGGGCGACGTGCCGGACGGCGCCCAACCAGGAGCCGCCGTTTCCGAACAACCAACCGCCGGTGCCGCCCGCCCCGCCCGCCGCGCCGGCCCCTCCGACACCGCCGAGGCCTCCGTTGCCGACCAACCCGGCAGGCCCGCCCGCGCCACCGGCCACCCCGGGGTTGCCCGTTTGCGAAAAGCCGTTGCCGCCGTTGCCGAGCAGAAACCCGCCCGCCCCACCGTTGGGGTTAGCGGCCGTCCCGTCGGCGCCGTCACCGATCAGTGGGCGCCCGAACAACAGATTGGTGGGTGTGTTGATCACCGCCAAAACGTCTTGCTCCACGGTCTGCAGTGACGGGATATTGGCCGCCTCGGCGGCCGCATACGCGGCGCCCGCGCAGCTCAACGCCTGCACGAACCGGGCATGAAACGCCGCGGCCTGGCCGCCGAGCGCCTGGAAGGCCCGCGCGTGCCCGGCAAAGAAGGCGGTGATCGCCGCGGATATCTCGTCACCGGCGGCCGGTGCCATTGCGGTGATCGGGGCCGTCGCCGCCGCATTCGCCGCGACCAGCCCCGCGCCGATGTCGGATAGGTCCGATGCCGCCACTGCCAGAAAGTCCGGGGCCGCCGCCAGATACGACATCGCTGCCTCCCGTCGACATCCGAATCGGAGAACGTCAGCGTACGCACGTCCCACGGGATATTTCGGCTTTCCGACAACGAATCCCACGCCGTTCCCCATTTAGACTATGCAGAGAAATTGGTTTGCAAACCGTGGTCTACCCGCGGAAGGGATTGTGACGCAATGAGTCTGGTCGCCGGACATGGTCCGCTAAGCACAGCTCCGGCCGGCAGGTTCTCCGCGCCGGTCCCCGCCGGCGTGGTCTACATCGAGCCACACCCCAGACGCGTGCAGGCCTTCGTCAACGGCCGCCCGGTGATCGACACCGAAAACGCCCTGATGGTGCACCGGCCGGGCCACCCGCTCAGCTATGCCTTTCCGGCCGAAGCGGTCGGCGACCTACCGGCCGAGCCGGAACCCGAGGCCCCGGGTTTCGTTCACGTGCCGTGGGACGCGGTCGACACCTGGCTGGAGGAGGGCCGCGAACTGGTCCACTACCCGCCAAACCCCTACCACCGCGTCGACTGCCGGCCGACGAAGCGCCGCCTGCGCGTCTCGGTGGGCGGCAGCACGCTGGTGGACACGGACGACACGGTGATCCTGTTCGAGACCGCGCTCGAGCCCCGCCTCTACGTCGCTCCTGCGCACGTGCGGACCGAGTTGCTGCGGCGCTCGGGGACGTCCAGCTACTGCAACTACAAGGGTTACGCGACGTACTGGTCCACGGCTGACGTCGATGACGTCGCGTGGAGTTATGAGGACCCGCTTCCCGAAAGCCTGCGCATCAAGGGCTTTTTCAGTTTCGACGACGCCCGCGTCGACGTCGTCGCCGAGCTGCCGCTCAGCCGCCGTAGCTAGGACGCCCCAGCTTCAGCGTGTGCTGGGCGATCATGTTGCGGAACACCTCGAGGGTGCCGCCGTAGATGCCGAGCGGCAGCGCCAGCCGGTAAAGGTGTTCGGCAGCACCGTCACTCGCGGAGCCCTGCGTCTCGGCGGGCAGCGCGGAGGCCGACCCCAGGATGTCCATCAAGTCCGGGGAGATGTCGCGCATCGTCTGCGCGATCGCGACGCGCCCGAACATCCCGGGCGTGGACAGCGCCGCCTCCATCCGCGCGACGGCCCGTCCGAGCCGATATTTCACCGACTCGTCGTCCACCCGCGCGACGAGCGCCGCGACCGTGTCGACCACCTCGGCCATGATGTCGCCGTGCGCCGACATCGCCGCAACGTATTGCAGGCCATGGTCTTCCGGGTCGATCATGCCGTGCTCGGAGTCCAGCGCCGCCCGCATCACCGTCCAGCCGCCGTTGACCTCGCCGATTCGGTAGAGGTCGTCGACGCGCACATCGCTGTAGAACACGATGTTGGTGCGGTCGCCGTCCAGGGTGCGGATGGGCTGAATCTCGATGCCCGGTGAATCCAGCGGCACCAGAAACATGGTCAGGTTCTTGTGTTTCGGGCCCTGCGGATCGGTGTTGGTGAGCAGGAAGACGTACCGGGCGTTCTGCGCGTTGGAGGTGAACATCTTGGAGCCGTTGATGATCCACCCGGACCCGTCCCGCACCGCGCGGGTCTTGCAGGTGGCGACGTCGGAGCCGCCCTCCGGCTCGGTGTATCCCAGGCATAGCCGGATCTCGCCGGACAGCACGCCGGGCAGGACCAAGGCGACGAGCTCGGGAGCGCCGAACTGCTGCACCAGCCGCGCGACCACGGACGTGGTTCCCCAGTGGTACCAGGGCGTGTGGGCGCGGGCGATCTCGAGGTGAAAGATGCGCCGGCGGACGGCGCTGAATCCGCCCTCGGATTCCGGCCGCCAATCCGACGCCAGGTAGCCGGCTTCGCCCAGCGCCAGATGTACTTGCTCGTCGAAGTTTTCCCCGAACTCGCGCTGGCGGCGCAGCACTTCGTCGGTGACGTGCTTCGCGATGAAGGCCCGGGTTTCCTCAAGGAATTCCTGGTCCTCGGCGTTGAGATCGACGGCTGAGAAGTCCATCTACATCGCGTCGATCACGAGCGTGCGGAACCGATCAAGGGTCTCGAGCGCATGCGCCATGCTGTCGCCGGGCAGATGGACGCCGACCCACGTGACTCCCACGGCCGCAAGCTTTTCCAGGCCGCCGAGGTATGCGTCGGCGTTGAATTCGTCGGTCGCGGGGCTGCCGCCCTCGAAGTTGGTGAACGTTATGTCGATCGCCGACCAGTCCCTGCCCACCGCGTCGCAGCGGCGGCGCAGATCGTCGATGCCCTCGGTGAGACGCTCGACGGAGTCGATGACGGCGGTGCCGGAAGTCTTGGCCAGCTGCGGCGGGGCGGGAAACGGGCACCAGCCGTCGCCGTACTGCGCGACACGCTGGCGGGCGGCCGTGGTGTTTCCACCGATCCAGATCGGCGGAGGGCTCACCGGCCTGGGGTGCGCGGTGATGCCCTTGGCGCTGAAGTGCCTTCCCTCGAACGAAATGTCATCGCCGGTCCAGATCGCCCGGATCACCTGCAGGGCTTCCTCGAACAGTTCGAGGCGCTCGTCATACGTCACGCCCAGCGCCGCGAATTCCCGCTTGAGATAACCCACCCCGACGGCGAGGGTGAAGCGGCCGCCCGAGAGCAGGTCCAGCGTGGCGCCGGACTTGGCCACCACGAACGGGTTTCGATACGGCAGCACCACGATGTTGGGAATCAGGCGCAGCGTCGTCGTCCTTGCCGCCGCGAAACCCAAAGCGACAAAAGGATCTACGGCGTCGTGCCCCCCGGCCTCCAGCCAGCGCTGCGACGGCGCGGGGTGGTCGGTGAAGCCGAAACCATGGATGCCCGCCGCTTCGGTGGCCGCGGCCACCTTGCCGATGCCTTCACCGCTGACCAGCTCCGGGTTGTACGGATGGCTGTGCATCGGGTGGGTGATGGTGAAGCGCATGGCGGTCAGAACCGGGCGCGCGAATCGATCGCCGTGTCGCTGGTGCGCAGCGGACGGATCAGCGCCTCCTGGGCGAAGGAGGCCAGCAGCTCACCCTCCTCGCTGTGCACCGTGCCGCGCACGTACGACATGCCGGCGCCGACCTGGGTGCTCTCGTGGGTGTAGAGCAGCCACCCCGCCCAGCGCACGGGCTCGTGGAACGCGACCGAGATGCTCATCGGTGCCGTGGACACGGTCAGGTGCGCCTGGCTGGTGCCGATGCCCGGGTGCGCCCGCATGGTCGTGGAGATGCCCAGGTGCCCAGTGAAGTACGCGACCAGCGCCTTGGCAAGGTCGTCCCGGGTTGGGATCGGGTCATAGTGCAACCACGCGTACAGCTCGGGCGGCCCGACCTCGTCGGGACTGTTGACGTCGACGACGTCGACGAGGCGCAGCTCGCGCCCGATCATCGGCATCGGCGAATGGTTGGCGTCGGCCGGGGCCGCCACGTCGGGACGCGGCAGGTGGTGACGGATGACGTCGCCAGTCGGGACGTCGGCCAGCACGGTGACGCTCAGGCAGCGCCGGCCGTTCTGGTGCACGGCGACAACGGCGGTCGCCGTCGACCGGCCTTCGGCCACCACGTCGAGGACGAGTTCGATCGGCGGACCGACCGTCACGGCGCGGGAGAACACCGCGTGCGCCGAACGCACCGACTTGTCCGGGAATCGTTTGGCCACCGCGACAATCGCCTGGGCGAGCACTTGGGTGCCCTCCACGACCTGCCGTTCGTCGCCGACGGCGATCCCGGTGTCACCGGTGAACCGATCCTGCCCGTCGGGGCGCACGTCGAACAGGTCCAGCAGACCTTGCACCGTCCACTCGGTCTGCTCGGATTCCTCAGAAGCCTTGGTCAAATCCGCTCCACCTCCGCGCTCGCAGCTCAGGGCTCAGCGTGACACTTTGAGTAGGATTTGTAAAGCTTGGCTAACAGACGCAGGAGGCAATGCAATTGGGCATCGTGACGAGCACTTCGGAGACCGCCTTCACCCATTCCGCCGAGGAGGTGTACGACTTCGTCACCAACCCGGCCAACTGGACGAAGACCTATCCCGGCAGCGCGCACATCGACAAATTGCCGGAGCTTCCGCTCAAGGTCGGCGACACCTGGGAGGAGGCCGGCCCCGACGGCGAGCGCATCTTCAGCTGGCAGCTGGCCATCGCCGACCGGCCCACGCTGTTCGTGTTCAACTCGGTGGGTCGCCTCGGTCACGACCGCCGGGGCGAGGGCGGGATGGAAGGCCGGATCACGGTCACGTACCGGTTCGCCAGGCCCGGCCAGGACGTCACGCTGTTCTCCCGAACGATGACGATCGAGGCGTACAAGCATGCGCCGCTGCCCGACGCGCTCTTCCAGCAGGCCAACCCGGCGCGGATCGACGCCTACCACGCGGCCGTCGCGCGCGAGCTGGGCGAGATTGACACCGACGCACGTGGTACGTGACACTTTTCCGGTGTTTTGTAAAGGCGTGAGCGGATGATCCCGGAGCCGCTGGCCAAGGGGTTCTGCTTCGGCGAGGGCCCGCGCTGGTTCGAAGGGCTGCTGTGGTTCTCCGACATGCTCGGTGAAGCCGTGCACACCGTGGACATGCGGGGCTCGGTGACCACGCTGGCGCTGCCCGGGCGGTCCCCGTCGGGCCTCGGATTTCGCCCCGACGGGTCCCTGCTGATCGCCTCGACCGAGGACCGGCAGGTGCTGCGCTATGACGGCGAAACCGTCGAGGCCGTCGCCGACCTCGCCGCCCTGACGCCGGTCAACCTGGGCGACATGGTCGTCGACGACGCCGGGCGCGCCTACATCGGCTGCCAGGCGTTCTCCGGCGGCGCGATCATCCGCCTCGACCCCGACGACACGCCGACCATTGCTGCCGAAGACCTCGACTTTCCCAACGGCATGGTGATCACGCCGGACCGAAAGACGCTGATCGTCGCCGAGTCGACGGGCCGGCGGCTGACCGCGTTCACCATCGGCGATGACGGCGGGCTGAGCGGCCGCCGGGTTTTCGCCGACGGCCTGGACGGGCCGCCCGACGGCATCGCGCTGGACGCCGAGGGCGCAGTGTGGGCGTCCATGACGCTGGCCCACCAGTTCGAACGGATCACCGAGGGCGGCGCCGTCACCGACCGCATCGACATGGGCGAACGGGTGGCGATCGCGTGCGCGTTCGGCGGCCCCGCACGCCGCACGCTGTTTCTGCTGTCGAGCACCGACGCCTATCCCCAGCGATTGATCGGCACCCGGCTCTCTCAGGTGGACGCGGTGACGGTCGACACCCCCGGCGCGGGCCTACCCTGACATCCGGAAGGCACATATGACCGACTCCTATTACGAGCTGATCGATGACGCCGACGCGCGGGGCGAAAAGTTCGCGGCGACCGATCTGGCGCGCGGCACCTGGTCGGCCGCCATTCAGCACGGCGGCCCGGTGTCGGCGCTGTTGGTCCGGGCGCTGGAACGCTGCGACCAGCGCGACGACACCCGCCTCGGCCGGGTCGTCATCGACCTGCTGGGCGGGGTGCCGGCGGAGGGCGACCTGTGGGTCAGTTCGCGAGTCCAGCGAGGCGGGAAGCAAATCGAACTCGTCACCGCCGAGATGCTGGCGCCGGGGCCCGACGGCGAACCCCGGCCGGTGGCACGCGCCAGCGGGTGGCGGTTGCAGCACCTGGACACCCAGACGCTGGCTCACGCCGCTACCCCCCTGCCCCGACCGCGGGCCGAGGCCCGCGACCGCAACCTCAAGGCGAGGGATTGGGATCGCAACTACGTGCACAGCCTGGACTGGCTGTGGCTGACCGAGCCGCTGAGCGAGGGCCCGGGCGAATCCTGGATCAAGCCGACGGTCGACCTCGTGAAGGGCGAGGCCATGACCCCGCTCGAGCGACTGTTCGCGGTGGCCGACTGCGCCAACGGCATCGGCAGCAAGCTGGACATCACCAAGTGGACGTTCCTGAACACGGACCTCGCGGTGCACGTGTTCCGGATCCCCGACGGCGATTGGATCGGCATTCGCGCGGAGACAAGCTACGGGCCGGACGGCATCGGGACCACGGTCGGCACACTTTTCGACGAGGGGGGCGCGGTCGGCGCCATTCAACAATGCGTGCTGGTGCGCGGGCGCCCTGGCCGGGAAGCGAAAAAACAGTGACACACTCGCGATACTTCGTAGAGTTTCTCCTATGAGCCACCCGGCCCCAGCCGCGGACATCGACACCTCAACGCGTCAGCGCATCCTCGACGCCACCGCCGAGGTCCTCGGCCGCAACGGCAAGACCAAGCTCAGCCTGTCCGAGGTGGCCGCCCAGGCGGGCGTCTCGCGTCCCACGTTGTACCGCTGGTTCGCCTCCAAAGAGGAATTGCTGTCGGCGTTTTCGCAATACGAGCGGCAGAGCTTCGAGAGCGGCCTGGTGAGGGCCACCGCGGGGCTGAAGGGAGCCGACAAGCTCGACGCCGTGCTGCGCTTCATCGTCGAGTTCCAGCATTCGTACTCCGGCGTGCGCATGGTCGACGTCGAACCCGAGCACACCATCGCCCAGTTCGGCCGCGTCATCCCGCAGATGCGCGACGGCCTGCAACGGCACCTGTCCGGACCCAACGCCGCGGTGCGCGCCGCGACCGTCATCCGGATCGCGATCTCGCACTACATCGTGCGAAGCGACGACGCCGACCAGTTCCTGGAGCAACTGCGCCACGCCGTCGGAATCAAGGGCGGCTCCTGATCACACCCCCCGCGAGCGTGCGTGTTTGTACGGCGACACGCCGTATTACGCGTACAACTGCGCACCCTCGCGGACGAGAGGTCAGTCGAGCCGCACCACTACCTTGACGCGGCCCTTCTCGTCGCGGCTGGCGAGCGCGTGTCCGGTGCGGTCGGCGCCGTCGAAGTTGAGCAGTGTGATCGGGCCGCCCTCGCCGAGGAAGTTTCGCCACCATGTCTTGCTATCGGGCGACATGACATTGATGACGATGCCGTCGCTGCAGCGGCGGTACCCCACCGGGGTCTGGATCGTCTTACCCGAACGCCTGCCGACATAGCGAATCTTGATCAGCCCGCGCCGTACCAGTGGCCCCACAACGGGGGCGTCGATCAAGCCATCGAATACGCTGTTGATGATTCCGGCGATGGGCGTGTTGAAGGTTCCGGATGCCATGCCTGCCAGCGTATGTCAGGCGACGTGAGTGATCAGTCGAACAGCACGGCCGCGTTGAGGTAACCGGTCGGGTCGAGGGCGGCCTTGACCGCCCGCATCGCGGCGATGTCGGCGGGCTCCCGCGACATCGCGAGGTAGGGGCGCTTCCGACTGCCGACGCCGTGTTCGGAGCTGACGTTGCCGCCGCATCGCGCGATGAGATCCATCATCGGCGCATACAGCGCCTGCTCGCGTTCCGGCGGGCAACGCAACACGTTGAGGTGCAGGTTGCCCTCTCCGATGTGGCCGAACAACACGGGCAGCGCGTCGGGCGCGTGCACCCCGACCAAATCGACCGCCTCCCTGGCGAATTCATCAACGGTCGACAGCGGCAAGGACACGTCGAACTTCAGCGGCGGCCCATACACGCCCAGCACCTCGGCGAGCGATTCCCGCACCCGCCACAACCGTTGCTGCGCAGCGACGTCCACGCCGACGGCCGGCTCACCGGCCAGGCGCACGCCCTCGAGCAGGTCGGCGAGCCGATCCGTCTGGTCGTGGTCGGCGGCCAGCTCCACCAGCAGCAGCCAGTCGCCCTGCACCGGCGCGCCGACGCCGAGGTGTTCGGCGGTCAGCGCCGCGGCCCGGCCGTCGATCAGCTCGAGCGCCGCTATCCCGTCCACGTCGCGAAACGTGCGGCCGGCATCGACCAGCGCCTCCAGTTCGGCGAACCCGCAGACCGCCGTCACCCGATGCGACGGCGTGGGATGCAACCGCAGCTCCAGCGCGGTGATCACGCCGAGGGTGCCCTCGGCGCCGACGAACAGCGCCGGCAGATCGTAGCCCGTGTTGTCGCTGCGCACCTCGCTGTGGCGGCGCAGCAGCGAGCCGTCGGGCAGCGCCACCTGCAGGCCGAGGACCTGCTCGCCCATGTTGCCGTAGCGGACGGTGCGCAGGCCCCCGGCGTTCGTCGACGCCATGCCGCCCACGGTGGCGGTCTCGCGGGCGGCCAGATCCACACCGAACACCAAACCCGCTTCGGCGGCGGCGTTTTGGACGACGGCCAGGGTGACTCCGGCGCCGGCCGAGAGGCGGCGCTCGACGGTGTCCACGTCGCCGAGCGCGCGCAGCCGTTCGGTCGACAGCAACACGTCGTCGTGCTCGGGGACGGTGCCGGCCACCAGCGAGGTCCGTCCGCCCTGCACCGTCACGTGCGCCCCCGCGTCGCGGCACACCCGCAGCGCCTCGGCGACCTCCTCAGCCGTACCCGGGCGCACCAGCGCGCTGGCGCGCCCGCGGTAGCGCCCGGTGTGATCCACGCTGCGGCCGGCCAGCACGTCAGGGTCGGTGACGACGTGAGACGAACCGACCACATCCGCCAAACTGCGCAGCATGCTCGCGGTTATAGCACCTAGAACTCTTTGTGGTTCACGTCGGTTATCAGCCCACCGTCCATGATGAATTCGCTCCCCGTCGAGTAAGACGACTCGTCGCTGGCCAGGAACAGCACGAACGTTGCGACCTCGCGGACTTCACCCGGACGGCCGAGCGGGATGGTGACCATGTCTTCGGGCAGGTGCGCGGTCATCGGGGTGCGGATGAAACCGGGGTGGATGGAATTCACCCGGATGTTCAACGGCGCCAACTCCAACGCCGCCGACTTGGCCAGCCCGCGCACGCCCCACTTGGACGCGACGTACGGGTGCACCATCGGCGCGCCGCGCAGCCCCTCGATCGACGACACGTTGATGATGGAGCCACCCCCGGCCGCGGTCATCGGCTCGACCGCCGCGCGCATGCCCAGGAAGGTGCCGGTCAGGTTGACGTCGATCACCTTCTGCCACTTGTCCAGCTTGAAGTCCTTCAACGGCCCCAGCGCGACCGTGCCCGCGTTGTTGACCAGCACGTTCAGCTTGCCGAATTCACGGACGGCGGTCGCGACCGCGGCGTCCCACTGGTCGGGCTGGGTGACGTCGAGGTGGACGTAGCGCGCGGAGTCGCCGAGCTCGTCAGCCAGGGCCTTGCCCTGGTCGTCCAGGATGTCGCCGATAACCACCTTGGCGCCTTCCTCGACCAGCAGCCGCGCATCTTCGGCGCCCATGCCGCCGGCGGCGCCACTGATCAGCGCTACCTTGCCGTCAACCCGTCCCATTTACAGTCCTTTCGAATTTACTGAACTACCAAGTCTTTTGGCGCAAAAAGGCCCTTACCAGTCACCAGCGGCAGATCCAGCGTCGTCCGGATCCCCGGCGGCGCGGCGATCACCGCGGGGATCGCGTTGACGATGCGTCCGGCGGCCCCCGCGATCGCGGCGTGATTGTGGTCGCCCTTGCGGCTGCTGGGAATGATGTCCACGGCGTAGGAAGGTTCGCCGGTGATCTCGACGCGATACGAGCCGTCGCCGGAGGCAGGCTGGGGCAGGTCGGGGCGCAGGTCGGGCCGCAGCCGGGTGACGTGCTCGATGACGATCGCGGGGTGGCCCTTGACCATGCCGCGGATCTCGAACTGCAGCACCGCCAGCGTGCCCTTGGCAACGTGCCCCACAGCGATGTCGAAGTCCTCGGGTGCCGGCTCGCGTTGGTAGGACTCGGTGATCTCGTCGATCTCGATGCCGAGGCCGGCCGCCAACTGTCGGATCGCGGTCCCCCACGCGATGCTCAGAACACCCGGCTGCAGCAGCATCGGGATGTAATCCAGGGGCTGGGCGAAGCCCATGTAGCTCATCACCTCGACGCCGTTGTACGACGCATAATCGTGAATCTCCATGCAGCGCACCTGTTCGATGCGCTGACATGTTCCGGCGAGCGCGAACGGGATCAGGTCGTTGGCGAATCCCGGATCCACACCGCTGATGAAGATGCTCGAATTCCCTTGCCGGGCAGCATCTTCCACCCGAGCGATGTATTTGTCCGGCATGACCCCCCACGGGTACTGCAGCAATCCCGGGGACGACCCGACGACGTTGATGCCGGCGGCCAGGATGCGCATGACGTCCGCCATCGCGTCGGGCAGCCGGGTGTCGCCCATGGCGCAGTAGACGACGCACTCGGGCTTGGCGGCCAGGATAGCGTCGAGGTCCGAAACGGCGGCGACGCCCGTCACGGTGTCGGCGTCCAGCCCGACGCCGCACAGTTGCCCGGCGTCCTTGCCCACCTTCTCCGGCGTGGACACGCACACGCCCGTCAGCTCGAACGCGGGATTGGCGATCAGCTCGGCCAGGGCCAACCCTCCGACGTTTCCGGTACCGACGTGTGCGACGCGGATGGCCATGAGAGTCTCCGTCCCTCGAACGCTCGAAACGTTTCTAGACAGTAGTCCACAACTTCTGCGACGCCTACGGCGCCGGGGCACAATGGAAACGCTCATGGCGCAACGCGAGGACGTCCAATTCCGATCCGGTGCCGACCGGATCAGCGCGTGGCTCTACCGGCCGGACGGCGGTGGCGCCGCGCCACTGCTGGTGATGGCGCACGGCCTGGGCGCGGTGCGAACCATGCGGCTGGACGCCTATGCCGAACGATTCAGCGCCGCTGGTTACGCCTGCCTGGTGTTCGACTACCGCAACTTCGGCGACAGCGAGGGCCGGCCGCGACAACTGCTCGACATCGGCATGCAGCTGGCGGACTGGGCGGCCGCGGTCGCCCATGGCCACACCCTCGATGGCGTCGATCACGATCGAATCGGCGTGTGGGGCACGTCTTTTGGCGGCGGACACGTGATCGCGACGGCGGCCAAGGTGCCGGGCATCAAGGCCGCCGTGGCCCAGTGCCCGTTTACTGATGGCATCGCATCCGCGCGCACGCTGAGCCCGGTGATTTTCGGCCGCGTCGGCCTACTGGCCACACGGGACCTCGTCGCGGCCGGGTTCGGCAGGCCGCCGGTGATGGTTCCCGCGGCCGGCAGGCCGGGCGAAGTCGCCCTGATGAACGCGCCCGACGCCTACCCCGGCTACATGAGGCTGGTGCCCGAGGGCCAGACCGTGCCCAACGAAATCGCCGCCCGGTTCGCGTTGAAGGTCGCCGCCTACCGACCCGGTCGGCTGGCCGCGAAGGTCGCCTGCCCCATCCTGTTCTGCGTCTGCGAGGCCGACTCGGTGGCTCCCCCGGTGCCGACGCTGCGCTACGCGGCGAAGGCGCCGCGGGGGGAGGTCCGGATGTATCCCGAGGGGCATTTCGAGATCTATGTCGGCGACGCCTTCGAGCGCGTCGTCGCGGATCAGCTCGCCTTTCTCGACAGGCACCTCAAACGTGTGAACGCTTAGAACTTGCGCAAAACGCCAAACTTACTGGCGAGACAGATCTACCCTCGGTCAATACCTAATACCCACGGTCGCGGATAACTCCCCTTGGGCCGGGATGGCGTCCGTGGGGAAAGGACGGGGAGATGTCGGATCTAATTACTGTCCCTGAGACCTTGGCTTCCACGGCCGCCGATGTACACAACATCGGTTCGGCGATCAACGCGGCCGGCACCAATGCCGCCGCGCGGACGACCGGTTTGCTGGCGGCGGCCGAGGACGAGGTATCGGCGGCGATCGCGAACCTATTCGGCGCGTATGGGCGCGAATATCAGGCGCTCCTCGCGCAGGCCGCGGGTTTTCACAGCCAATTCACCCAGACGCTGGCCGCGGCGGCCGCCGCCTACGCGCAGGCGGAGGCGACTAACGCGGCCGTCGTCTCCGGGGTCTCGTCCACCGGCACCCCGCTGTCGGTGGTTCAGCTGGCCTCCCCCGGCGACCCGATGTTCGCGTTGATCATGGGCGGCACCAACAACCCGCAACCGGACCCCAAATATGTGACAAGCGTGTTCAACGCGTACATAAAGCCTCTCTACCCATTGGTCTCATCGCCGCCGCTGCCCGTCTTCACGCCCGAGCAGTTCTGGCCGGTGACGCCGAGCCTCGGGAACATGACGTTCGGCCAGTCCGTCGCCAAGGGCGTCACATTGCTGAACAACGCGATCAACTCGACACTCTTCAACCAGCCGAACAACAGCGCCGTCGTTTTCGGCTATTCGCAAAGCGCGACGATCGCCACGAACGAAATACGGAACCTGATGGCGGCGGGCTCCCCCTATCAGGGTCAGTTGAACTTCGTGCTGATCGGCGATCCCAACAACCCCGTCGGCGGGATCCTCGAGCGCTTCCCCGGCTTCTACATCCCGTTCCTCGATGTGGCGTTCAACGGTGCGACGCCGCAATCCCCGTACCCGACTTCGATTTACACCTACCAATACGACGGCATCGCCGACGCCCCGCAATACCCGCTCAATCTCGTCTCCGACCTCAACGCGTTCATGGGCTATTTCTTCGTCCACAGCGCGTACCCCGACCTGACGGCCACCCAGGTGGCCACGGCCGTTCCATTGCCGACGAACGGCGGAAATACCAACTACTACATGTTCATGACCCAGAACCTGCCGCTGCTGGAGCCGATCCGGGCCATCCCCTACGCCGGCCCCCCGATCGCCGACATCTTCCAGCCCGATCTGCGGGTGCTCGTCGACCTGGGCTACGGCGACTACGGATCCGGCGCCAACTACGCGAACATCCCGACCCCGGCCGGCCTGTTCGACCTACCAAACCCGTTCACGGTCATCCCCGACCTCGCCCTGGGCGCGGTCCAGGGCCCCTACGGCGCCGCGGTCGAGATCGGGGTGGAGGCCGGACTGCTGTCGCCGTCGTACTTCCCGAACACCTACCCGTGGGTCCCGTCCATCAACCCCGGCCTGAACGTCTCCTTCGGCCAGTCCAGCACGACGCTGCTCTCCCTGCTGAGCGGGGCGACCGGCAACGTGCTGCATCTGATCCCGCCGCCCAACTTCGGCTGACCCCGCCGGCTACGGGCCCAGCGGCGAATGCTGCCGGATCGACTCGTCGCGAATCAAACCCCGCAGCAGCGCGGTGCTGAACTCCGCAGCGATCTCCTTGGCGGTGCGCCGCCCGCTCGGCCGCAGCCAGCGGTAGCTGCCCAGCGTCATCCCGATGTAGCCCAACGCCACCACGTGCGAGTCGCATTGGTAGAACTCGCCGCTGGCGATCCCGCGGTCGATGAGCCCGTGCACGTGCTCATAGACCTGGGCCTCCTTCTCGCGGACCTCGGCGACCTGCTCGGAGGTGAACCACTCGGTGATGTACGGCTGCTCCTGGAAGTAGACCGCGGCGCGCTCGGGATTGGCCGCGATCCCGGTCAGCAGGCGCACGGTGTACTGGTAGAGCGCCTCGCGAGCCGTCCACGACGGGTCGTCGTGCACCGCGGCCAGCGTGCCCTCGGCGGCCTGGCGGTAGATGTCGAACAGGATCAGCGACTTGCTGGCGTAGTAGTGGTAGACGGTCGCCTTGTTCAGCCCGATCACGTCGGCGACGTCGTCCATCCGGGTGCCGTGATAGCCGCGCGCGGCGAACAGCTTGGTGGCAACTGCCAGCAACTCCTCGCGGCGGGTCAGCCCGTTCTCGGATGGCATCTGTCTCTGAGTGCTCTCTATCGTTCACTGCTATCAATCAACTGGTTGGACAGTCTAAGGGCAGCGCCGCCTGTCGCACCGGCGGCTCTGCGACTACGATGGTGTGTCGAACTGGTCGCGAGTCGAGAGGTGGGGACATGGATCCGAGTCCGGACTATGACATGAGCGACGAGATCGAGTTCTTCTTCAAGTACGTGCCGTGGGGTCTGCGCGGCGTCGTCGACGGCAACGGATACCCGCCGCCGGCCTACCCGCCCGTCTAGCGTGCCTGGCGGTGACCCGCGGCGCCCGGCTTCGCCGCGCTTGCGATCCCCGCTAGAGCGCCTTTAGCTCCTCGGCGACCTCGGTCACCGACTTCTTCGCGTCGCCGAACAACATCGTCGTGCCGTCGGCGTAGAACAGCGGGTTGTCGATGCCCGCGAATCCCGAGTTCATCGACCGCTTCAACACGATCACCGACTTCGCCTTGTCCACGTTGAGGATCGGCATGCCGTAGATCGGGCTGGACGCCTCGTTACGCGCCGCCGGGTTGGTGACGTCGTTGGCGCCGATGACGATCGCGACGTCGGTGCGCGCGAACTCGTCGTTGATGTCGTCCATGTCCTTCATGGCGTCGTAGTCCACCTCGGCCTCGGCGAGCAGGACGTTCATGTGCCCGGGCATGCGGCCGGCGACCGGGTGGATCGCGTACTTCACCGCGACACCCTTGTCCTCCAGCAGGGAGGCCATGTCCTTGACGGCGTGCTGGGCCTGCGCCACGGCCAGGCCGTAGCCGGGCACCACGATCACCTGGTTGGCGTAGGCCATCTGGATCGCCGCGTCGGCGGCCGACGTCGCCTTGACGTGCTTGTCGCCGCCGCCGTCGCCACTGGGCGCCACCCCGCCCCCGCCGAAACCGCCCGCAACGATCGCAGGAATGGAGCGGTTCATGGCCTTGGCCATCAGGTTGGTCAGGATCGAGCCGGACGCGCCGACGATCATGCCGGCGACGATCATCGCGGTGTTGTTCAGCGCCAAACCGGCCGCGGCGGCCGACAGCCCCGTCATCGCGTTGAGCAGCGAGATGACCACCGGCATGTCGGCGCCGCCGATGGGCAGCACGACCATCAGGCCGAGCACCCCGGCGGCGGCCAGCAGGCCGATCATCCACCACAGCGCCACCCCGCCCGTGCCGGGATGCGCGCCCAGGCCGATGACCACAGCGGCGGCCACCGCGGCGGCCAGCAGCAGCAGGTTGATCGGCTGCTGGGCCTTCCCGAAGCCGATCGGCGATCCGGAGATGATCTCCTGTAGCTTGCCGAACGCGATGATCGAGCCCCAAAACGAAATCGACCCGATGATCGCGGCGAACAGCGACGCGACCACGATGTGCACGGTCGGCGACTCGCCGTGCTGGAAGGCCGAAAAGCCTTTGGTCTCAATGAATTCCGCGAGCGCGATGAGCGCGACGGTGCCGCCGCCCACGCCGTTGAAGAACGCCACCAGCTGCGGCATGGCGGTCATCTTGGTGTAGCGGGCCGGCGGGACGCCGAGCGCGACGCCCACCACCAGCCCGAGGATGATCAGCACCCATTGGTCGGTATGCCGGATCTTGATGAGCGTCGCCGTCACGGCCAGCGCCATGCCCACCGCGGCGATCAGGTTGCCGCGCACCGCGGTCTTGGGCCCGGTCAGGCCCATCAGCCCGTAGATGAACAGCGAGAACGAGATGATGTAGAGGACGGTAACCAGGTAGTTCATTTGGCGACCACTTCGCCTTCGTCGGCCTTCTGGGCCGACGGCTTCTTCTTGCCCTTGAACATGCCCAGCATCCGGTCGGTGACGATGAAGCCGCCGATGACGTTGAGCGTTCCGAACACCACCGCGACGAACAGGATGATCTGTACCGCGAGCGACGGGTGCTCCACCTCCCCGAACACCACCAGCGCGCCGAGTACCACGATGCCGTGGATGGCGTTGGTGCCCGACATCAGCGGCGTGTGCAGCGTGTTGGGCACCTTGGAGATCACCGCGAACCCGACGAATCCGGACAGCACCAGGATCGCCAGGTTCGCCAACAACTCGTCGTACATCTAATCCTCCCCGCCGGGCTGGCGCGTCACACACGAGTCCGCGATGACCTCGTCGTCGAAGTTCGGCGCCAACTTCCCGTCCTTGATCAGCAGATCCAGCAGCGCCGTGATGTTCTTGCTGTACAGCTCGCTCGCGTGCTCGGGCATGGTCGCGGGCAGGTTCAGCGGCGAGGCGATGGTGACGTCGTGCTTGACCACGGTGCGGCCCGGCTCGGTCAGCTCGCAGTTGCCGCCGGTCTCACCGGCGAGGTCGACGATCACGCTGCCGGGTTTCATCGCCTCCACCGCGGCAGCCGTGACCAGCCGCGGTGCCGGGCGGCCCGGCACCAGCGCGGTGGTGATCACCACGTCGAATCCGGCGATCGCGTCTTCCAGCGCCTTCTGCTGCTGGGCGCGCTCCTCGTCGGTCAGCTCGCGGGCGTAGCCGCCCTCACCGGCCGCGTCGATCCCGACGTCCAGCCACTGCGCCCCCACCGATCGCACCTGGTCGGCCACCTCCGGACGCACGTCATAGCCGGTCGTCCGCGCGCCCAGCCGCTTGGCCGTCGCCAGCGCCTGCAGGCCGGCCACCCCGACGCCGAGCACCAGCACGGTGGCCGGCTTCACGGTTCCGGCCGCGGTGGTCAGCATCGGGAAGAACCGGGTCGACTCCGAGGCCGCCAACAGGACTGCCTTGTACCCGGCCACGTTGGCCTGGGACGACAGGGCGTCCATCGCCTGGGCGCGCGAGATGCGCGGGATGGCCTCCAGCGCGAACGCCTGCACCCCGGCCTGCTTGAGCGCCCCGATCGCGTTGTCGGCGTTGCGCGGCGCGAGGAAGCCGATCAGCGTCTGGCCGCTATGCAGCCGGCCGACCTCCTCGGCCGTCGGCGGTGCGACCTTGACGACGACGTCGGCCGCCCAGGCGTCCCCGATGCTGGCCCCCGCCTCGGTGTAGAGCGCGTCGGGCAGCAGCGCGCGTTCGCCGGCACCGGACTCGACCACCACCGCCAAACCGCTACTGACCAGCGACGCGACCGCCTTCGGTACCAGCGCGACGCGCCGCTCATCGGTCCCCGACTCGGCGACCACCCCCACCGTCGTCTGCGCATCTGTCATGGCGCGTACATCTACTTCCCTTATGTCTTCGGCTTGCCGCAGACACCCTAACCGCAGTCACCAAAGCGGAATATCTTGCCCGTGCTCCGACGCCGGGCGGGGCCCGAAGTACCGGCGCTCGGATTCCTGGATCGGCACGTCGTTGATGCTGGCCTCGCGGCGGGCCATCAGTCCCGACGGGGTGAACTCCCACAGCTCGTTGCCGTAGCTGCGGTACCACTGGCCGGTGTGGTCGTGGCACTCGTACTGGAACCGCACGGCGATGCGGTTGTCGTGGAAGTCCCACAGGCTCTTGCGCAGCGAGTAGTCGAGTTCGCGCTGCCACTTGCGGGTCAAAAACGCCACGATCTCGGCCCGGCCGACGACGTGCTCGTCGCGATTTCGCCACTGCGAGTCGGGCGTGTACGCCAGGCTCACCTTCTCCGGGTCGCGGGTGTTCCAGGCGTCTTCGGCCGCCTGGACCTTCTGCAGTGCCGTCTCGAAGGTGAATGGCGGGAACGGGGGGCGTGATTCGGTCATGGCGTTCATCGTGCGCCGAGCCTGTAAATCTGCAGACGCCTACTCGTAGTTTCCGTGCAGAATTACAGGCTCGGCGGTGTGACGCCCTGAAATTTAGTGCCCCGACACGTGTCCTATCGTGACGGTCATGGACTTCGCGATGTCGGCCAAAGCCAGCGACTACCACAAGCGACTGTCCGACTTCATGATCGAGTACGTCTTCCCGGCCGAGGCCGAATACGACAAATACCGTCACGAGGCCGGCCCGAATGACCACACGGTTCCGCCGGTCATCGAGGAACTGAAGCTCAAGGCCAAACAACAGGGCCTGTGGAACCTGTTCCTGCCGGCCGAGTCCGGGCTGACCAACCTGGAGTACGCCCCGCTGGCGGAGCTGACCGGCTGGAGCCTGGAGATCGCACCCGAGTCGCTCAACTGCGCGGCGCCCGACACCGGCAACATGGAGACCCTGCACCTGTTCGCCACCGAGGAGCAGCGCAAGCAGTGGCTGGAGCCCTTGCTGGCCGGGGAGATCCGCAGCGCCTTCTCGATGACCGAGCCCGCGGTCGCCAGCAGCGACGCCCGCAACATCGAAACGTCGATCGAGCGCGACGGCGGCGACTATGTCATCAACGGGCGCAAGTGGTGGACGTCCGGGGCGGCCGATCCGCGCTGCAAGATCCTCATCGTGATGGGCCGGACCAACCCGGACGCGGCCAGCCACCAGCAGCAGTCGATGGTGTTGGTGCCGATCGATACGCCGGGGGTGACCGTCGTTCGCTCCACGACGGTCTTCGGTTACCAGGACCAGCCCGGCCACTGCGAGATCAGCTACGACAACGTCCGGGTGCCGGTGACCAACCTGCTCGGCGAAGAGGGCGCCGGCTTCGCGATCGCCCAGGCGCGGCTGGGGCCGGGCCGCATCCACCACTGCATGCGCGCGCTGGGCGGGGCCGAACGCGCGCTGGCCCTGATGGCCGACCGCGCGCGCAACCGGGTGGCGTTCGGCCGCCCGCTGGCCGAGCAGGGCGTGGTGCGAGAGGCAATTGCCAAGTCCCGCAACGAAATCGACCAGGCGCGACTGCTATGTGAGAAAGCGGCCTGGACCATCGATCAGCACGGCAACAAGGCCGCCCACCTGCTGGTCTCGCAGATCAAGGCGGTCGCCCCGCAGGTGGCCTGCAACGTGATCGACCGCGCCATCCAGGTGCACGGGGCCGCCGGCGTCAGCGACGACACCGTGCTGGCCCGGATGTACGCCTGGCATCGCGCGATGCGGATCTTCGACGGACCCGATGAGGTGCACATGCGGACCATCGCCCGCACGGAGCTCGGCGGGGAGCAATCCGCGCTCGCCGCGGCGGTCACCCGGCATGGCTGAAGCCGTGCGAGAACTGTCCGGCGCGTGGAACTTTCGTGACGTCGCTGACGGTGTCGACGGCCTGCGGCCCGGGCGGGTGTTCCGGTCCGGCGAGCTGAGCCGCCTGGACGACGACGGTCGGGCGACGCTGCGCCGGCTGGGCATCACCGACGTCGCCGACCTGCGCGCCGCGCGCGAGGTTGCCCGGCGCGGGCCGGGACTGGTCCCCGACGCCGTCGAGATCCACTTGCTCCCGGTTCCCGACCTGGCCGACTCGGAGGCCGAAGCGGCGGCGCCGCACGAGGAGGCGTTCCAGCGGCTGTTGAGGGGCGAAGCCGACGGCTCGGAAGAGTCGGTGAACGAGACCGCCGTCCGATTCATGACCGATGAGTACCGGCAATTCCCGACGCGCAACGGGGCGCAGCGCGCGCTGCGCCGCGTCGTCACGCTGCTGGCCGCCGGTCGGCCGGTGCTGACCCACTGCTTCGCGGGCAAGGACCGGACCGGCTTTGTGATCGCGACCGTGCTCGAAGCAATCGGCGTCGATCGCGACGCCATCGTCGCCGACTTCCTGCGCAGCAACGACGCCGTGCCCGAACTTCGGTCGCGGATCTTCGAGATGATCCAGCAGCGCGGGGATACCGAACTGACCCCGGAGGTGGTGACCTTCACCGAGGCCCGGCTGTCCGACGGCGTCCTCGGGGTGCGTCCGGAATACCTGGCCGCCGCCCGCCAAACCATCGACGCCGAATTCGGTTCGCTCGGCGGCTATCTGAGCGACGCGGGCATCACCGACGCCGATCTGGATCGACTGCGCGGCGCGCTGCTCGCCTGATCCCGGCGCCGGCGGCGCAAATCCCGGACAGGATTGCGAGATCGCCCTAGGCTGACGGGGTCCGCTGCAGCGGTCGAGTCGCGCCTTTGTCGGGGAAAGGATTCGGGCCGATGACGTATGTGATTGCCGAGCCGCAGATGATGGCGTCGGTCGCGGCGGAAATCGAGGGAATCGGGTCGGCCTTCAGCGCCGCCACCGCCGCCGCGGCGGCTCCGACGTCGGGTGTGGCGGCGGCGGCGGGCGACGAGGTGTCCGCCGCCATCGCCGATGTGTTCGGCACATTCGGCCAGGACTATCAGGCCCTCGTCGCGCAGTTCGAGGCGTTTCACAACCAGTTCCAGCAGACGCTGGCTTCGGCCGGGTTCGCCTATGCCGAGACCGAGGCCGCCGTTGCAGCGACCCTGAACCTTGGAGCCGCGGGCGCGCCGGTGCCCGCCGCCACGATCCCCCCATTCCCGGCGAACCTGGTGTCGAT
Source organism: Mycobacterium sp. E2327 (assembly GCF_001672675.1). Lineage (NCBI taxonomy): Bacteria > Bacillati > Actinomycetota > Actinomycetes > Mycobacteriales > Mycobacteriaceae > Mycobacterium > Mycobacterium sp. E2327. Next base: position 113,927 of record NZ_LZKE01000242.1, on the reverse strand, counting down.
ATTCATCGGCGGCACCGGGACACCCATCCCGTCGCCGTCGTTCGTCACCAAGGCCAACAACCTCTACGTGCGTTCGCTGACGACCCTGGAGGCGCTGTTCACGCCCGAGCAGCTGTACCCGCTGACCGGTGTGAAGAGCCTGCCCCTCAATCAGTCGGTGGCCGAGGGCGTGGAGATTCTCGACAACACGCTGTACAACACCATCCACAATCAGGGGCAATCGGTAACCGTTTTCGGCATTTCGCAGAGCGCCATCATCTCCTCGCTGGAGATGGAGAACCTCGCCAACGGCACCTCCCTGTTCGGCGCCAACCCTCCCCCGGTCAACATGCTCAACTTCGTGCTGACCGGCAACGAGGTCAACCCCAACGGCGGGCTGCTGTCGCGGTTCCCGAATCTGTCCTTGCCCGCCCTGGGTCTCGACTTCTACCCCGCGATGAACGCCAACACGCCCTACAACGTGGCCAACTACACGCTGGAATACGACGGGTTCGCCGACTTCCCGCGGTATCCGATCAATATCGTTTCCGACCTGAACGCGGTCGCGGGAATCCTGTTCGTGCACACCACTTATCTGGATCTGACGCCGACCCAAGTCAATAACGCGATTCAATTGCCGACGTCTCCGGGATACACCGGACACACCACCTACTACATGATTCCCACAGCGGACCTGCCACTGCTGAAGCCGCTGGATGCCATACCGGTCATCGGCAAGCCGCTGGTCGATCTGATCCAACCCGACATGAAGGTGTTGGTTAATTTGGGCTACGGTCCCGATCCGACCCTCGGGTACTCGACGAGCCCCGCAGACGTGCCGACCCCGTTCGGCTTGTTCCCGGATGCCAACCCCGCCACCGTGTTCAACGCGCTGGCCGCCGGGACCCAGCAGGGGGTCCACGACTTCTCGCTCGACCTGCAGCAGATCGCGTCGCAGCCGCCGACCGTCGCGCCGCAGTTCACCCTGCCGAGTTCGCCGCCGGGCCCGACGACGACGTTGGCGAACTTCCCGTCGCCGCAACAGGTCTTCAACACCGTCAACAAGATCATCACGACCGACTACGCCGTCGCGCTTCCGACGGTCGACATCGGCTACTCCCTCGCCACCGAGCTGCCCTTCTACGACACCGAGCTATTCCTGAGCCAGCTCGGGCAGGGCAACCTCGTCAACGCGATCGGTTATCCGATCGCGGCCGACGTCGGGTTGGGGACCGTGGCGGGCGGGGTCGAATTCCTGACCATCGTTTCGGCGCTCTCGAGCAACGTCAAGGACATCCAGAGCCTCATTCCCTAACGCGCACAATGGGTCCTGCCCCACTTCGGCAATGAATGCTTAAGAAGCAAAAACACCGGTGCAAAACGCCAACAAGAAGACGCTGGCGCTCCTAAGCTAGCTGGGTGCCGGTTCCCGAGCCGAGGTTGACGGCGTCCTCGGGACCAACACGCTTGCCCCTCAGTGCGGAAGGGAAGAGGCGATGACGAGCTTGATCACGCAGCCCCAGATCTTGACGACGGCCGCAGCGGACGCTTCTGCCATCGGTTCGGCGATCGAAGAGGCCAAGGCGGCCGCCGCCGGCCCCACAACGAGTCTCGCCGCGGCGGCGGAAGACGAAGTGTCGGCCATCACCGCGCAGTTCTTCGGCTCGTTCGGGCAGGAATACCAGGCGCTGCTGCAGCAGGCGTCCGCCTTCCACGGACAGTTCGTCGCGGCGTTGGCCGGCGCCGGAAACGCTTACGCGCAAGCCGAAGCGCAGATCGCCGCATCGCTCGGCCTGACAAGCGGAGCGTCGGCTGGCCCGGCATTCGGAGCGGTAACCCAGGCGGCGGACCCCGCCGTCACCGCCATTCTGATCATGACCGGCAGCGGCACGGCGACGCCCTCGACGACCTACATGACGAACGTCTTCAACCGCTACTTGACCCAGTTCACCGGCGTCCCCATCAATGCGTTGACCGCCGTCTCAACGGCGGAGGGGTTGTACCCGTACACCGGCGTCAAGGACTTGACGCTGGACATCTCCCTGGCCCGTGGGGTCACGGAGCTGAACAACGCGATCGCGACTGCCCTCCCGACTCCCGGTACCGGTGGCCCCATCGCCGTCTTGGGTTACTCACAGAGCTCGATCATCGCGTCTTTGGCGATGCCAAAGCTCATCGCCGAGGGCTACACGTCTAACCAGATCTTCTTCAACCTGCTCGGTGACCCGGCCAATCCGAACGGCGGCCTCCTCGCGCGATTCCCCGGTCTGAGCCTTCCCAGCCTGGGCCTGACGTTCGGTACTTCGACACCCAGCAATCTTTTTCACACCGACATCTACACGCTCGAATACGACGGCTTCGCGGACTTCCCGCGCTACCCGATCGACATCTTCTCCGACCTCAACGCCCTGGCCGGCATCGTGTTCGTGCACGGCACCTACCCCACTCTGTCGGCGTCACAACTCGCGAATTCTTTCTTACTGCCCGGATCGGCGTCCGCGCCTTTCAACACTCCCGGCAGCATGACCGACTACCACTTGATTCGCACCGAGAACCTGCCGCTGTTGACGCCCATACGGGCCATCCCCGTCATCGGAACCCCGCTGGCCGACCTGGTCCAGCCGGACCTGAAGCTCCTCGTCAACTGGGGCTACGGCGATCCCAACTTCGGCTACTCGACCAGCCCGTCAAATGTGCAGACCCCCTTCGGGTTCCTGCCGCCGTTGAGCGCAACGACGGAACTGGCGACGCTCCTGCCCGGCGCCACCCAGCAGGGCGTCAGCGCCTTCGCCAACGACCTGTCGCACCTGGCTGCTTCGGCCGCGTCAACGGGCAGCACAGGTCTACCGCCGCTGACGCTGCCTTCTTCGGCGTCGATGCCGACGACGATCACCGGCGTCATTCAGGCCATCCAGTCGGCGAACAGCAACATCGCCGGCACGATCGCGGGCGATGTCTCGACCGCTTATGCGACGCTGCTTCCGACGGCAGACATCGCGACGGCACTCGCGGTATCGGTCCCCTCCTACGACGTCAATTTGTTCCTGGACGGCATCAACGAAGCGATCACGGTGGATCCCGTTCAGGGCCTCATGGACGCCTTCGGCCGACCGATCGCCGCCGATGTGGGTCTGTTCACCCTCGCGGGTGGCTTCGAATTCCTGAGCATCGTGAATTCCGCCGAAACGATCTTCACCGGAACGCCGCATCCCGGCCCCTTCTGATCCGTTGCGGCATACGCGTTTACAGATCCGAGGGCATTAATTGAGTTGTCGCCCAGCAGAATAGGATCTCGCTGCCGATCCCTGGACTAGATCCAGATCGGGTACAAGACCTCGACATCGGCACGCGAGCGCTCCTAAGCTGGCTGCGTGCCGGTCCAGCGAAGTGGCCGGTCATCGGCTTTGGCGACCTCGTCGGCACCTAACACGAATGCGCCCAGAAAGAGAAGCCGATGACGAGCTTGATCGCGCATCCCCAGATCATGGCGACGGCCGCTGCTGACGCTTCGGCAATAGGATCGGCAATCAACGAGGCCATGGCGGCCGCCGCCGCGTCCACCACGAGTCTGGCGGCGGCGGCCCAAGACGAGGTGTCCGCCATCGCGGCGCGGTTCTTCGGCGCATACGGACTGGAGTACCAGGCGCTGCTGCGGCGGGCGACCGCATTCCACGATCAGTTCGTTGCCGCTTTGAGCGCCGCCGGCAACGCCTACGCGCAAGCCGAAGCCCAGGTGGCCGCCGCGCTCGGCCTCACCGGCGGGGCCGCGGCCCCGGCGTTCACTGCGGTAAGCCAGGCGGCGGACCCCACCGTCGATGCCATTCTGATCATGTCCGGCAGCGGCTTTGCGATACCGCCGCCGGATTTCATGAACCAGGCCTACAGCCTGTACCTGTCGAACTTCCACACGCTGCCGACGAACGTCCTTACGGCTGTCTCCACGGCGGAAGGTCTGTACCCGATCTTCGGAACCAAGGACCTGACGTTGGACATCTCGCTCGCCCGCGGCGTCGGGGCGCTGGACGTCGCGATCACCTCGGTGCTCGGCCCGGCGCCCAGCGCGAAGGTGGTTTCCGTTTTCGGGGTTTCGCAGAGCGCGATCATCGCCTCGATGGAAATGCCGAAACTTCTTGCCGAAGGGTACAACTCGTCGAATGCTTTCTTCACGCTCACCGGCGATCCGGCGAATCCCAACGGTGGCCTGCTGTCGCGCTTTCCCGGTCTGAGCATTCCCAGTGTGGGGATCACGTTCGGCGCCTCGACGCCCAGCAACGATTTCCCGACCAATATTTGGACGCTCGAATACGACGGCTTCGCGGACTTCCCGCGCTACCCCATCGACTTCCTCGCCGACCTCAACGCCTTGTTGGGCATCTCTTATGTGCACGGGTCATATCTGTTTCTGACGCCCTCTCAGCTCGCTACGGCTGTCCCCTTGGGTCAGTCTGGGGCGCCCACGATGACTCACTACTACATGATTCAAACCGAGAACCTGCCGCTGTTGGAGCCGCTGCGGGCATTCCCGATCATCGGCAACCCGCTCGCGGACCTGCTCCAGCCGGACCTGAAGGCGCTCATTAACTGGGGCTACGGCGACCCGAACGTGGGTTGGTCTACGAGCCCAGCCGATGTACCGACGCCGTTCGGATTCCTGCCGCCGCTCAGCGCGACCACGGCGCTGGGGCCCCTCCTGATCAGCGGCACCCAGCAGGGAGTCGGCGCCTTCACCAATGACCTGTCGGCCCTGGCGGGCTCCCTTCCGGGGGCCGGGTCGTCGGCCCTCGCCGCGCTGGCCCTGCCCACCTCGGCATCGATGCCGACGAGCGTCACCGGCGTCATTCAGGGCATCGAGTCGGCGAACACCAACCTCGTCGGCACCCTGACGACCGACTTCTCGACCGCCTACGGAACCCTGCTCCCGACGGCCGACATCGCGACGGCCCTGGCGATCACCCTTCCGTCGTACGACGCCAACTTGTTCCTGAACGGCATCATCGAAGCCGTCAACGGCGACCCCGTTCATGGGCTCATGGATGCGTTCGGTGATCCGATCGCCGCCAGCGTCGGATTGACCACGCTCGCGGGCGGTTTCGAATTCCTAACCATCCAGAAGGCACTACTCACGATCTTGACCGGGGCGCCGAACCCCGCCCCGATCTGATCGCCATTGACCACTAGGGCTCGAGCACCACTTTGCCCAGCACCCCCCCGTCGGCCAGGCACTGTAGCGCGGCCTGTCCCTCCGACAGCGGGAAACGCTGCGGCGGAGGAGGTTTCAGCCCGAGAAAGACCAATTGGCTCAGCCCCCACGCGAACAGGGCGGCCGAACCGGGGACCCTGTTGAGGTATTCGCCCCACGCGACGCCGACCACGCTGACGTTGCGCAGCAGCAACCGGTTCACCTTCACCGTCGGAATGCCGCCCGCGGCGAAGCCGATCACCAGCAGCTTGCCGTCGATCGCCAAGACCCGGATCGCGTCGTCGAAAGCCGGGCCGCCGATCGGGTCGACGACAATGTCGACGCCGCGGCCCTGGGTGTAGTCACGTATCCGGTCCGCCCAGCCGTCGGCCAGCGGCACGACCAGGTCGGCGCCCAGCGCGCCGACATAGTCGATCGCGGCCTCGCGGTGCACCACGGCCAGCACCTTTTTCGCGCCCATCGCCCGCGCCACCTGGATGGCCGCGGTGCCCACCCCGCCGGCGGCACCCAACACCAGGACGGTGTCGCCCGGCCGCATGGCGGCGCGGCGGGACAGCGCGAAGTACATGGTGTTGTAGTTCACCAGCAGCGAAACGGCTTCGGCGTCATCGAGTTCCGCGGGGCTGCGCATCACGTTGGGCACTGGGACGGCCACCTGTTCCGCGTAGGAACCCAGGATTCCGAAGGCCGAGACCCGCTCGCCCACCCGGAAGCCGGAGCCGTCCGGCGCGGACCGCACCACGCCGGCGGCTTCCATGCCGGGGACGAACGGCGGGGGCAGCTTCAGCTGGTACTCGCCCTTGGTCAGCAGCAGGTCCGGAAAGCACACCCCTGCGGCGCGAACGTCGATGACGACGTGGTTGCCGTCGGCGCTGACGTCATCGATATCGGTGAAGACCATGCCGTCCGGACCGGACAGCTCTTGCACCACACAGGCTTTCATGGCCTTACAGCTTGAATCCGGCCTTTTGCGCTGCGGAGAGGTCCGTGATCTCGGCCCAGTGCGCGGCGACGTCCTGCACCGACGGCGGCTGGTCGAAGGTGACGCCCTCATTCTGGAACAGCGCGGTGCGCTGCACCTTGCCGCCACCGACGATGAAAACCGACCCATTGTCGGCGCATTCCTCGGTGCACAGGTACGCCATCACCGGCGCAACGAAATCCGGCGTGAGCTTCTCGAACACCTCGGGCGGCAGGATGTCCTGAGTCATCCTGGTGGCCGCGATCGGGGCGAGCGCGTTGGCGTGGATGTTGTACTTGGCCCCTTCCTGCGCCAGCGTGTTGATCAGGCCGACCAGGCCGAGCTTGGCCGCCCCATAGTTGGTCTGGCCGAAGTTGCCGAACAGCCCGCTGGTGGAGGTGGCGACGACGACACGACCGTAGCTCTGCTCGCGGAAGTGCGGCCAGGCGGCGCGAATGACGTTGTAGCCGCCGTACAAATGCACTTTCAGCACGGCGTCCCAGTTTTCGAAAGTCATCTTGTGGAACGTGCCGTCGCGCAGGATCCCGGCGTTGCTCACCACACCGTGGATGGCGCCGAATTCGTCGAGCGCCGTCTTGATGATGTTCTCGGCGCCCTCGGGCTCGGCGACGCTGTCGTAGTTGGCCGCCGCCCGGCCCCCCGCGTCCTTGATCTCCTTGACCACCTCGTCGGCCATGTTGTGGCCGGCGCCGGTGCCGTCACGTGCCCCGCCGAGGTCATTGACGATGACGCTGGCGCCCTCCTTGGCGAGGGTCAGGGCGTATTCACGCCCCAACCCGCCACCGGCTCCGGTGACGACGATGACGCGATCCTGCACTCCGGGCATAAGGTTCCTCTCTGGTGTGAAACACTGGATCTAGCAAGCGATTTGGTGCGGCGGCGCCTCAGAACATCCTGCGAGCCATCTTGAAGGCCCGTTCGGTGTACGGCGGGTAGATGAAGCTGGACAGGTCGGGTCGGGTCGGCTTGGTCAGCACCGACTTGCGGTGGCTGAACTCCTCGAAGCCGTACCTGCCGTGATAGGCGCCCATGCCCGAGGCACCGACGCCGCCGAACGGCAGCTTGGCCGTCGACACCTGGAACGCCAGGTGGTTGACCAGCATGCCGCCGGCGGGCACCTCCTTGATCACCCGCTCGCGGACGTCTTTCGCCTTGGTGAACAGGTACGCGGACAACGGCTTTGGCCGCGAGTTGACGAAACGTATTGCCTCGTCCAGGGATTGGACCGTGATCACCGGCAGGATCGGCCCGAAGATCTCGTTCTGCATCAGCGGGCCGTCCGGGTCGGGATCGACGACGACCGTCGGCTGGATCCGCAGCGTCGACGCGTCGCAGGCACCCCCGACCGTGACCTTGCCGTCCCCCTCCGAGAGGTAACCGCTGATCCGGTCGAATTGGCGCTGGTTGACGATACGAATTCCCTGCTGCTCCTTGGAGCGCATCTTCGTGATGGCCGCACCGATCTTGTCGACGAGTTCGTCGCGGATCTTCGCGTCGGCCAACACATAGTCGGGCGCGACGCACGTCTGCCCGCCGTTGAGCAGCTTGATCCACGCGATCCGCTTGGCCGCGACGTCCACGTCGGCGTCGGCGGCCACGATCACCGGGCTCTTGCCGCCGAGCTCGAGCGTGCACGGGGTCAGGTGGGGCGCCGCGCCCTCGTACACCTTGCGGCCGATCTCCGTGCCGCCGGTGAACATCACACGGTCGAGGCCCTGCGCGATGAGTTCCTGGCTCACCGCACCGTCGCCCTCCACGACAGTGATCGCGTCGTTGTCCAGGTAGCGCGGCACCAGCTCGGCCATCAACCGCGACGACGCGGCGGCGATTTCCGACGGCTTCAGGATGACGGCGTTCCCCGCGGCGATCGCCCCGACGGCCGGACCCAGCGTCAGGTAGAAGGGGTAGTTCCAGGCGCCGATGATCAGCACGGTGCCGTAGGGCTCGTACTCGATCCAGCCGCGCCCGGGCCGCTGCGGCAGCTCCAGCCGTTGGTAGCGGCGGCGCGTCCACTTCCGCAGGTGCTTGGCCGCGTACTTCGCTTCACCGGCGGTCGTCGCGATGTCGGCGATGTACGACTCGAATTTGTTGCGGTCCAGATCCGCGGCGAGGGCGGCGCCGATCGTCTCCTCGTTCTCCTCCATCAGCTTTTGCAGTTGCAGCAGCTGCTGCCTGCGCCACTCGACGTCGCGGGTGCGCCCGGAGGCGAATGTCTTGCGGAGCCGTGCCACCGTGGCGGGGATGTCGACCGTCTGAGCGGGCGCGCCGTTCGTGGATTGGGTGGATTCCGACGCTTTCTGTGCAACCGATTCGGTGGTCATCATTGTCCTTCCCGAGCAGAGTCGCCCGCTGCAGTGCGGGTGGCCGCTCATCGGTGATAACCGCGATCCTAACCATCCGGTTGGGGGAGCAGTTAGGAAGGATCCGCCCTAGCTCAAGGTTTGCTTGCCGTCACGAAGCTGTTCGTGAACGGCCGCTCCTCCGACTGCGGCGCGCGGCACAGCCGCAGGCCCTCGTCGCGCGCGGACACCGTACGCGTCGCCCAGCCGTGGGCGGCGAACCAGTCGGCGGGCTCGGGGCGTCCCTCGTCGTCGAACCAGAGGTCGAAGGGGTTGAACGAGGTGTCCTGGCCGCGCGCCGCGCGTCTGTCCCGCAACTCCTGCCACCTTTGCTCGGCCTCGCGCCGCTTCTCCCCGTCGACGCCGAAGATTTCGACCGCCACCCGGCTGCCCGGTCCGCTCAACGCGTCGATGGAGGCGAACATGGCCTCCTGCGCGGCCGCCGGCAAAAACGGCAGCAACCCCTCGGCGAGCCATGCCGTCGGACGGGTCGCATCGAACCCGGCGTCGCGCAGCGCCTGGGGCCAGTCGTGGCGCAGGTCGACGGGCACCGGTCGCCGGTCGACGACCGGGGCGGCCCCGTGCGCGGCGAGCGTCTCGGCCTTGTACTCGAGCACCTTGGGCAGGTCGATCTCGTAGACGACGGTGCCGTCCGGCCAGTCGAGCCGGTAGGCCCGCGAGTCCAGACCGGCCGCAAGGATAACCACTTGGCGGATCCCGGCGCTCACCGCTTCGGCGAAGTACTCGTCGAAGAAATGAGTCCGCACCGCCTGGTAATTGATCATGTGCCGGGAGTCGACCGTGAAATCCGCGGCCTCGTCGTCGGGATCCGGCGTCCACCAGGCGGCGACCTGCTCCCGAACCCCCTCGAGTTCGGGAGTAGACACCAGCACCTCGGCGAACGGGTCCGAGATCAGCGGGTCGGCGCTTGCGGTCTCGGCGGCGCGGGCCAGCGCGACCATCACCGCGGTCGCCCCGACGCTGGTGGCGATGTCCCAGGAGTCGTCCGCGGTACGCGGCATTACAGCCTTTCGGCGATCACGAAGTCGGAGAACGCGTCCTTGTCGTCGGTCATCGGGACGTTCTCGATCAGGCGGCCCAGCCGGCGCATCGCGTCGATCGAGTGCTCGGCCGTCGCGCGCCAGCCGTGTTCGTTGAGCCACTCCGCGACGTCCGCGCGGTGGTCGTCGCGGTACATCAGCTCCCCGACGTCGACGGTCTCCTCCAGGCCGATCTCGTCGGCCACCTTCCTGAAGCGTTCGCGCATCTGCTGCCGCCGCTCGTCGGCGTGGTTGGGTGCGGTTTCGGCCGAAACCCGGCTGCCGGCCGGGCTCAGCTCGCCGATCAGGGTGAACAACCGGTCCTGGGCCTCGGCGGGCAGGTACATCAACAGCCCCTCCGCCAGCCACGCCGTGCGCTGCGTCGGGTCGAAGCCGGCGGCGCGCAGCGCGGCCGGCCAATCCTGACGCAGGTCGATGGCCACCTCGCGGCGGTCCGCCGCGGGGGTCACGCCGTTTTCGGCCAGGGTGGTGGATTTGTAGGCCAGCACCTCGGGCTGGTCGAGCTCGTACACCGTGGTGCCGGCCGGCCAGTCCAGCCGGTAGGCGCGCGAGTCCAGCCCCGACGCCAGGATGACGATCTGGCGAATCCCGGCGGCGACGGCGTCGGCGAAGAAGGTGTCGAAGAAGTGCGTCCGCACCGCTTGGTAGCCCCGCATGTGGTGCAGGTGGGCCGCGGAATCCTCGTCGAGGGCCTCGACCTTGGCCGCGATCTCCGGGTCCAGCATCGCCTCCCACAAGACCCCGGCGCCGGCGCCCTCGACCAGCAGCCGGGCGTACGGGTCGCGGATCAGCGGGTCGGGCCGTTCGGTTTCGACGGCGCGGGCGGCGGCCACCATGACCGCGGTGCTGCCGACGCTGGTCTTGATGTCCCAGGTGTCGTCGTGGGTGCGCAGTGAGCTCATCGCGTTGCTTGCTCCTTCATCAGCTGTTCGATCCGCCGAGACGCGCGCGCAGCAGCGTGCTGCGGACGGCCTCGTCGTCCAGGTCATCGGGAACGGGGCGGCCCAATCGGGCCATCTCGTCGCGGTTGTTCACGGCGTCCACCTGCCAGCCGTGGTCGGTCAACCAGGCAATGGGGTCGGTGCGGTCGGGCTCGTGGAAGGTCAGCGCCTGCACGTTGACGTCCAGGCCGAGCCGCTCCCGCATCCGCAGCCAGCGTTGCGAATTGCTTCGCGAGTTCATGCCGAACGCCTCGATGGCGACCCGGCTGCCCGGCGCACTGAGCGCGGTGAACATCTCGAACAGCCGGTCCTGGGCGTCGCTCGGCAGGTACGGCAGCAAGCCCTCGGCGAGCCACGCGGTGGGCTGGGTGCGGTCAAAGCCGGAGGCGGTCAGGGCCGCGGGCCAGTCGTCGCGCAGATCCACCGGAACCGGCCGCCGGGTCGCGGTCGGCACCGCGCCGTGCTGTTCCAGCGTTCGGGTCTTGTACTCGAGCACCTTGGGCTGGTCGATCTCGTACACCGCGGTGCCCGGTGGCCAGTTCAGCCGGTAGGCCCGCGAGTCCAGCCCGGCGGCCAGGATCACAACCTGCCGAATCCCGGCGTTGACGGCCTCGGCGAAGTATTCGTCGAAGAAGTGGGTGCGCACCGCCTGGTAATCGATGCCGAGCCGGTGCGCGCGTTGCCCCTGCGGATCGCCGTCGAGCCAGGCCAGCTCGGGGTCGGCCAGCCGCGCCCAGGCGTCACCGGCCGACGACACCAGCAGGCGGGCGAACTCGTCACGGATCAGCGGGTCCGGACCGGCCGTTTCCGCGGCGCGCGCAGCGGCCACCCCGAGCGCGGTGGCGCCGACGAGTTCGGTGATGGTCCAGCTGTCACCGTCGGTCCGAAGGGAAGGCGGTAAGGAGGCGTCCACATCAGTCATGACGCAACCATGCTACCGAATAAGTTAGTTAGCCTATGCGCTTTGTGCGCAACTTCACTGCACCCGACCGGGTCAGGCCTCCGGCCGCCAGAGCGCGCCTTCCAGCAGCCGGCGCAGCACGTCGCTGATCGCGAGGATCTCTTCATAGCTGCGGATATAGCCGGCGTAAAACCCGACACCGCAAAGCACGATTATTAGTGTCTCGACCAATGCGGCCGCGTCGATATCGGGCGCGACCTCTCGGCGCTCGATTGCCTCGTTGACCGCCGACGCCAGAAATTCGCGGCTAATTTTGACCGAATCAATTTCAGCTCCGCTTAATTCCGGATGCCGTTGCGACTCGAGCACCGCGGCAATCAGAAATGCCGAGACGGCGGGATTGTCGGAGTTTGCCCGCACCGCGGCGGTGATGAACGCCGTGAGCCGGCCCGTCAGCGTTTTCTCGCCCTCCGCCTGCCGCATCCCCGCGCCGATGACGAGGGCGTTCGTCTGCTTCAACACCTCGCGGTACAAGAGCCGCTTGGTCGAAAAGTAATGGTTGATCGCCGGTCGGGTCAGGTCGGCGCGGGCCGCGATCGCCTGGAACGTCGCGCCGTCGTAGCCGCGCTCGGCGAATACCAGGCGAGCCGCCTGCATGATCCGCTGTCGCGTCTCGTCCGCCTTTGCGGCGGGGGGACGTCCCGGCCGGCGACTCGCCGTTTGCGGCATTTCTAGAGTGTGCCACCGCCACGGTGGGGCATTAGCGCATTTGGCGGAATAGTGCCGAATTTTCCGGCCTGGTAGTCCTCTAGCGCCTCGATCAATTCGGCGCGGGTGTTCATCACGAAAGGCCCGTAGTGGAATACCGGCTCACGAATCGGCTGACCGCCCAGCAGCAGCACATCGATCGCCTGCCGGTCGGCGCCCACGGTGATCCGGTCGCCCGGCCCGAGCACCGCCAGTTGGCCCGAGCGGATCGGGTGGCGCACCGGACCGACGTATCCGTCGCCGGACAGCACGTAAACCAGCGCGTTGAAATCGCGCCGCCACGGAATGTTGAGCCGGGCGCCGCTTTGGATCGTCGCGTGCGCCAGCGTGATCGGCGTGTGGGTGATCCCCGGACCGCGCTGACCGCCGATCTCACCGGCGACGATGCGGACCAGGGCCCCGCCGTCGTCCGACGCCACCAACCCCGCGTCGCCGCCCTCGATGGCCTGGTATCGGGGTGCCGCGAATTTGTCCCGCTTCGGCAGATTCACCCAGAGCTGGACGCCGTGGAAGAACCCGCCGCTTTCGACCAGTTCGGCTGGCGGCGTCTCGATGTGCAGGATTCCCGAACCCGCCGTCATCCACTGGGTCGCGCCGTCGGTGATCAGGCCGCCACCGCCGTGCGAATCCTGGTGCGCGAACTTGCCGTCGATCATGTAGGTGACGGTTTCGAACCCGCGGTGCGGATGCCAATCGGTGCCCCTGGGTTCACCCGGCTGGTACTCCACCGCGCCCATCTGGTCCATGTGCACGAAGGGGTCCAGGGCGGCGGTGCTGACCCCGGCGAACGCGCGGACCACCGGGAAACCCTCGCCCTCGTAGCCGCGTGGTCCGGTGGTGATCGACCGGACGGGCCGTTCGGTGTCGGCGGGACCTGGGGCGCCGACGCGCGGCAGCGTCAGGGTGTCGGCGGTTATAGCCGGCATGTCTACCTCCTTGATTAGAGCTATCCCTATAACCGGACCGAAGTCCGGTTATTCCCCTCTGCCTAAGATGACGTGGTGCCCGGGGAAGAATCGACGGATGAGGAATCCCAGCCCGCGGAAGCCCCGGCCCGTGCCGCAGGTGGCCGCTTCGGGGCATCGATTCGCAAGTCGGGCTACGTGCAGAAGTGGCTGCTGCTGGGCGTCACGATCGGCGTCATCGCCGGCCTGGGCGCTGTTGTCTTCTACTTCGCGCTGAAGTACACCGCCGAGTTTCTGCTTGGCTACCTGGCCGGTTACCACATCCCGACGCCCGTCGGGGAGGGTGGCGCCCACGGGTCGACGGGCTTCAGCCGGGCGTGGGCCATCCCGCTGGTGACGACGGGCGGCGCGTTGCTGTCCGCGTTGGTCGTGGCGAAGCTGGCCCCGGAGGCCACCGGCCACGGCACGGACGAGGCCATCCAGGCCGTCCACGGCAATCCCCGCGCCATCCGCTTTCGTGCCGTGCTGGTGAAGATGGTGGCCAGCGCGCTGACCATCGGCTCGGGCGGCTCGGCCGGCCGCGAGGGCCCGACCGCGCAAATCTCGGCGGGCTTCTCCTCGCTGCTCGCCCGGCGGCTGAACCTCTCCGACGAGGACGGTCGGACGGCGGTGGCGCTGGGCATCGGCGCCGGCATCGGCGCAATCTTCGCGGCACCCCTGGGTGGGGCGGTGCTGGCCGCGTCGATCCCCTACCGCGACGACTTCGACTACCGCTACCTGCTCCCGGGCTTCATCACCTCGGGCACGGCCTACGCGGTGCTCGGGGCATTCCTGGGCTTCGATCCGCTGTTCGGCTACATCGATGCCGAGTACCGCTTCGAGAAGGCGTGGCCGCTGCTGTGGTTCGTGGTGATCGGTCTGGTCGCGGCGGCGGTCGGCTACCTGTACGCCCGCACCTTCCATGCCACCGTGCGGCTGACCCAGCGGCTGCCCGGCGGGGCGGTGCTCAAGCCGGCGCTGGGCGGACTGCTCGTCGGGCTGCTGGGACTGCTGCTCCCGCAGATCCTGAGCAGTGGCTACGGCTGGGCCCAGCTGGCGGCCGACCGCACGTCGCTATTGGCGATCCCGCTGTGGGTCGTCGTCGTCCTGCCGATCGCCAAGATCGTGGCCACGTCGCTGTCGATCGGTACCGGCGGATCCGGCGGCCTGTTCGGACCGGGGATCGTGATCGGCGCGTTCGTAGGGGCCGCGGTGTGGCGGCTGGGCGAGCTGTCCGGGCTGCCCGGGGTGCCGCACGAGCCCGGCATCTTCGTGGTGGTCGGGATGATGGCGTGCTTCGGCAGCGTCGCGCGCGCACCGCTGGCGATCATGATCATGGTCGCCGAGATGACCGGCTCGTTTTCGGTGGTGCCGGGGGCGATCCTCGCCGTCGGGATTGCGGCTTTGGTGCTGTCGCGCAGCAACGTCACCATTTACGAGGCGCAGCGGCTCAACCGGGAAGCCGCCGCGGCCGAGCGCGCGCCTCAGCCCTCGACGGTCGCCGAAGGCGACTCATCCGCGGATAGCTAAGACTCGCGCCGCGCGCTGCTCGCCGCGTCCTTTTCGGTGCTCGCGCCCTCATGGGCCAGCGCGCCGCCCGCGCTTTCCAGATGCGCCCGGACAAACCATTGGAACTTCTCCAGTTGTCCCGCCTGCCCGATCAGTAAATCCTGGGTCACCGGGTCGAGTTCGTCCGTCTCGTCGATGGATTGGCGGATGTCCTCGACGACGCCGTTATAGACCAGATCCAGCGCGGCCAGATGCGCCTGGACCGTGTCGCGGCCGACCGAATAGTCGTCCCACGAGCGATCCCTGATGATCGCGCCCGGCGTGCCCTGCGGCGAAGCCCCAAGTGCCGCAATGCGTTCGGCGACGTCGTCGGCGAAGTTGCGCACCGCGTCCACCTGGGGATCGATCATCTCGTGCACGCCAATGAAGTTCGGGCCCACCACGTTCCAGTGGATGTGCTTCAACGTCAGATGCAGATCGTTATAGGTGCTCAGTTGCTTTTGCAGCAGTTCGGTCAGTCGCGCCGCCTGCTTGTCGGTCAATCCCGGAATAGTGAACTGAGTCATTGCTTTCCCTAGCTTCCTTCCCTGCGGTTCGCACACGGTACTGCCCTGCTGGGTACCCGAAGACCCACTTGGAAAACACCGTGGGTCAGAGGGTGTGGATTTGCTGCACCGGCAGCCTGGCGCCGCGCCGCGGCTCGTACGCCAGCCCGCTGGCCTCCAGCAACCGGACCACCCGGTGGCGGTGGGGGCGCATCGGTTCGAGCAGCTCGAGCATCACGGCGTCGTCGACGGGGTGGCCCAGCAGCGTCCAGCCGATCATCTTGGGGATGTGATAGTCGCCCACCGAGACGGCGTCGGCGTCACCGAATGCGCGCTGCGCGGTTTCGGCGGCGGTCCACTCACCGACCCCGGGCAGGGAGGTCAAAGCCCGGCGGGCCTCCTCCGCCGGCCGCGACACCAGCCGCTCCAGCGAGGCCGCCCGCCGCGCACAACCCACCACCGTCTGCGCCCGCCTCGGGTCGACGTTGGAGCGGTGGAACTCCCACGACGGGATGTGCCGCCACACCTCGGCCGACGGCGGCACCCGCATCCCGGTCGGCGCCGGTCCGGGCGCGGGGGTCCCGTGCTTGGACACCAGGACGCGCCAGGAGCGGAACGCGTCGGCGCCCGGCACTCGCTGCTCGATGATGGCCGGGATCAGGGCCTCCAGCACGCGTCCGGTGCGGCCCAGCCGCAGGTGCGGGACGCGTTGGTGGGCGGCGGCAACGATCGGGTCGCGCGGCTCGAAGTCCGACGCGTCGTCATCGGCGCCCAGCACCGCGGGCAGCATCTCGATGAACTCCTGAGCACCACCGCCCCAGGCCTCGCAATGGGCCGCGTTGGCGGCGGCGCGGCTGATCCGCGCCGTGACGGGCCCACTGGGCAGCAGGCTGGTCCGCCAGATGGTGCCGTCGCCGGGCAGCCGGAAGCACGGGTCGCGCGGACCGCGCCGCAGGGGCGCAAGGGTGTGCCCGAAGCTGGCCGCCCCGGGGAAGGTGACCGTCCGCGCGTTCTTCACCCGTTCACTCTGCAATCTTCAGTCACAGCGAGCTCCAAGGACCATGCTGTTTGACCGGCAACGATGTCCCACGACAATATTGCGATGTGATGACGCCATTCGATGGCCCGCACACGGAGCTCGCCTGGATGTTCCTGCAGAGCCTGACCGAGGGTGCCGACCTGGACGAGGGCTTTTCGCTGCTGAGCGACGACTTCACCTATTGGAGCCTTTACACCCGGATATCGTTCGACAAGGCGACATTGCGGCAATCGGTCGAGTGGCGCAAACGGACTTTGGATCTCACCGTCGAGCTGCGCAGTTGCTTCGCCGACGGCGACACGGTGGTGGTGGAGGCCCAGGCGTTCGGCACCAACACCGACGGGGTCGAATACGACAGCCCCTTCGCGTGCATCTTCGAGATACGCGACGGGCTGATCGTCTCGATGCGCGAATACAGCGACACGCGCGCGCAGGAGCGCGCGCTGCCCAAATCACCCAGTGGGGGCTACTGAGATCTCGGCCTTGTTCGGGTAGAAGGCGACGTGCCCCGCGATCGCCGCGACGGCGGGGTAGGGCTGCTCGTACGTCCAGATCGCGTCGACGACGGTCTCGCCCGCGGAGGTGGTCACGCTGTAGTAGCTGGCGTCACCCTTGAACGGGCAGTGCGTGCTGGTATCCGTGCGGGTGAGCCGGTCGGAGACCACGTCGCCTATCGGAATGTATTGCACGGCAGGTAAACTCGCTTCGCGCAGCTCCAGCGCCGCGGTGGTGTCGGCGACGAGTTCGCCCTTGACGCGCACCTGCACCCGGCCTTTCGTCGGCTCGATGGTGATCGGATGCCCGGCGCTCGGTTCTTTGATTTCCGGGTGGGTCATGGGTTCCTCCTCAGACGCGGATGCAGGTTGCAACACCAGGCCGTGCCCAAGACTTCCCGCCTGCTCTGCTTAGGTCGAACATCCGAGGGTATGCGCTCGCTATGAGACTCGCAGTTCTCGATGTCGGCTCGAATTCGGCGCAGCTGCAGGTGGTCGACGCGATGGCGGGCAGTCCGCCGCTCCCGGTTCGCGCCGTCAAGGAGCACACCCACCTCGGCGAGGAGCTGGGCGAGGACGGCTCGATCTCCAAATCAGGCATCGCCCATGTGACTTCCGCCGTGGAGCAAGCGATTTCCGCGGCGCGCGACTTCGATGTCGAATGGCTGTACCCGTTCGCGACGGCCGCGATTCGCGATGCCTCTAACCGGGAAGCGGTGCTGGACCACATCGAAGATCGGTGCGGGATTCGGTTGCAGGTGCTTTCCGGGGAGCAAGAGGCTCGCCTGACCTATGGTGCCGTCCGCCGCTGGTACGGATGGCAGGCCGGGCGGATGCTCATCATCGATATCGGCGGGGGCTCGATGGAATTGGCCTTCGGTCGGGACCAGGCGCCCGACTTCGCCCTCTCGTTTCCGCTGGGGGCCGGCCGCGCCACCCGCGAGTTCTTCGGCTCCGCGCCGGTGCCCTCCGGCAAGCAGCTCAAGGCGCTACGAAAACGCGTCGAGAGCGAGCTCGGTGACGTCGCCGACCGGATCATCTGGGAGGGGAAACCGGGCCAGGTGGTCGTGACGTCGAAGACGTTCCGGCAATTGGCGCGGTTGTGCGGCGCCCCCAAGATGCGCAAGGGCCCGTTCGTTCGCCGCACCCTGGCGACCGCGGACCTGGCTCGCTGCCTGCCCCGGCTCAAACGGATGACCCCGGCCGAACGCGCCCGGTTGCGCGGCGTGTCGACGGCGCGGGCGGGACAGATCCTGGCCGGCGCGATCGTGGCCCTCGAGACGCTGCGCTACCTGCAGATTCCCACCGTGCAGGTGAGCCCGTGGGCGCTGCGCGAGGGCATCATCCTGCAACACCAGGCCGCGTTGACGCAGACGAGCGAACTGCCGCTGCATCCGCTGCATCTCTCCTCGTCCGCCGCGGCCGGCGACGCGGTCGTCACGACCTTGCCGCCGCGGCCCGCGAACTGAACCGACGACGGGCGCAGGCTAGTCGGCCTGGGCGGCGGTGCTGTCCTTCGTCGCGGATCGAGCGGACTGCGCTCCCTTCAGGGCGGCCCAGAACCGGGCCGCCTCGCGGATCGATTCCTCGACCGGGCGCGGCTGCCAGCCCAATTCGCGCATCGCCTTGCTGCTGTCGACGGGGGCTTCGGCGCGCATCATCCGCACCGACTTGAGGCTGAGTTCGGAGTCCTTGCCGGTGAGTCGCGCCCTCAGGGTGCCCATCGCGGCCAGGGCGTAGAGCACCGGCACCGAAATCGAGCGTCGCGGCGGCGGCACGCCCGCCTCGTCCGCCGCGATTCGGACGACGTCATTGAGCGCGAACATCCGCTCGGAGACCAGGTATCGCTCCCCGATGCGGCCGCGCTCGGCGGCCAGGATCATGGCCCGCGCGGCGTCGTCGACGCCGACGACCTCCAGCTGGATGCCGTTCATCAGGAAGGGCAGCTTGCCGAAGACCGCGCCGGCGATGAACGCGCCGTGCGGGGTGCCGCCCCAGTCCCCGCTGCCGTACGTCGTCGAGACGCACATCGCGACGGCGGGCAGCCCGGCCTCGGCGACGTAGCGCATCACCAAATCTTCGGCCTGGACCCGGGATTGGACATACGGAGTCAGGCCGCGTGGGTCGATCACGTCCTGTTCGGTCGCCACGTGCCCGTGTCGCCGGCCCACCGTCGCGTAGGTGCTGGTGAAGACGAACCTGCGTAGGCCCGGTTCCTTGACGGCGACGTCGAGGACGTTGCGCAGGCCGTCAACGTTGGTGCGGAACAACGGCGACGGGTCGCGCAGCCAGGCGCGCGTGTCGACGACGCAGTAGTAGACGTCGTCGACGCCGTCCATCGCCTCGCGCACCGTGTCGGTGTCGAAGACGTCGCCCTGAAAGCGGCTGACCTGCAGGTCGTCGATGCTGCGGGTGTTGGCGTTCGGGCGCACCATCACCCGCACGTCGGCGCCGTCGGCGACGAGTTGGCGGGTCACATGCGAACCCAGAAAGCCGTTGGCGCCGATGACGAGCTTGGGTTTCGCGCTCACTGTTGCCCGCCGTTCTGTTCCATCCAACGCGCGGCGTCGTCGTCGAGGGTGCCCAGCTGCTGCGCCTTGCGGCACCACTTCAGCGCCGCCCGCAGGAAACGCAGCGGGTTGTAGATGTCTTCTTCACGACTCCACAGGCCGTCGCCGGCATACGTGATGATCGTGATGTTGGTGGCGCTGATGACGCTGCCGTCGCCGGGGTCGCGCATCGGGTTGTCCAGTTCGAGGATGACCCGCCCGGTGGGCGCGTCGATGACCGACCACAGCGTGGGGAACGCGACCATGTGGCTGCCGGGGAAGGTGGTCATCGTCTGCTTGATCCACTCGCGCACCTCGTCGCGACCGTGCATGGTGCCCGCCGCGTGCTCGATGTATTCGACGTCCGGCGTGTACTGCTCGACCCAGGCGTCCCAGTCCCGGGTCTCGGCGGCCCGGGCGACCGTTTCCTCGAATTTCTCGAAGGCGGCGGCGAGTTCGCTGTGCGAGAACGTGGCGGTAGTCATGCCAGAACTAGAACACGTTCTATTGACGTTTGTCGAGCATCGCCCGCGGTCGCCAGCCACGGCGGCGATGCGGAATAATCGGAGGATCGCTTCGGGTTGCGGTGCGAGAGGGCAAGGAGGGGCAATCATGACGGATCCTCAAAAGGCGATTCTCGCCGGCGGCTGCTTCTGGGGCATGCAGGAGCTGATCCGCGAGCAACCCGGCGTGATCTCTACGCGGGTCGGCTACACGGGCGGCGACGTCCCCAACGCGACCTACCGCAATCACGGCACGCACGCCGAAGCCATCGAAATCGTCTACGACCCTGCGGTCACCGATTACCGCACGCTGCTGGAGTTCTTCTTCCAGATCCACGATCCGACGACGAAGAACCGCCAGGGCAACGACATCGGGACCAGCTACCGCTCGGCCATCTTCTACGTCGACGACGAGCAGAAGCGGGTCGCGCTGGACACCATCGCCGACGTCGAGGCGTCGGGCCTGTGGCCGGGCAAGGTCGTGACCGAGGTCAGCCCCGCGGGCGATTTCTGGGAAGCCGAGCCCGAGCATCAGGACTACCTGCAGCACTACCCCAACGGGTACACCTGCCACTTCGTGCGGCCCGGCTGGAAGCTGCCGCGCCGAGCAGCGGCCGGCAGCTGATTCAACCCCCTGCGGCCCGCCGCCGGTGGACGACGATGCGCCCGCCGTTCTTGGGGGTATAGGCGACACCGCGGGAGTGCCAGCGCTCCCCCGGCGCCGTTGTGGTCTCGATCGTGAAGTCGCGCAGCACCGTTCGTAACACCACGTCCATCTCCATGTTGGCGAACGCGGCCCCCACGCAGCGGCGGGTGCCCCCACCGAACGGGATCCATGCGAACGTGGATGGCTTGCCGCCGATGTAGCGCTGCGGGTCGAAGCGCTCCGGGTCGGGATAGATGTCGGGATCGTCGTGGATCTGCGAGATGCTCACGATGATCGAATCACCTTGGGGGAGAACCCATTCACCGAGCTGGAAGGTTGGCGGAAAGACGCGGCGGGCGCAGAAGAGGATGACCGTCCTGGCCCGCTGGACCTCCAGGATCGTTGCCTGACGCAGCTCGTTTCCGCCGTTGTCGGCTTCCTCCACCAAGGCGGCCAGCACGTCGGGGTGGCGGGTCACCCGCTCGAACGCCCACGCCAGCGTGGCCGCCGTCGTTTCGTGCCCGGCCGCCAGGAGCGCGAGCAATTCGTCACCAATGTCCTTGTGCGACATGGGGGAACCGTCGTCGTAGGTGCTGCGCAGCATGAGCGCGAGCACGTCGGTGCGTTCGGCGAAGTTCGGATCGGCCCGCTCGTCGGCAATGAGCTTGTCGATGATGACGTCGTATTGGCGTCGCCACCAGTCCAGCCGGCCCCATGGGGTGAACCGGCCATATGTCCGTTCGGGTTTCGGCAATACGGCTAAGCGTGAGCCCAGGGTGACCCACGGCGGGATGAGACGGCGCAGCTCGTCCAGTTCGGCGCCGTCGGCGCCGAAGACCGCGCGCAGGATGGCGTTGAGCGTGATGCGCATCATCGAGTCCAGGGTCGGGAAGGGCCGGCCCTCCGGCCAATTGGCCGTCTCGCGCAGGGTCTCCTCTTCGATGATGGCCTCGTAGTTCTTCATGCTCTTGCCGTGGAATGGCGGCGCCAGCAACCGTCGCCGCTGGCGGTGCTCGTCGCGGTCCAACGCGAACACCGAACCGGAGCCGAACATCCGGCTCAGGTTGGGCTGAATGTTGCCGAGCTCCTCGGGGCTGGTGGTGAACACCTGCTTCGCCAGCTGCGGGTCACACACGATCACGGCGCGACCGAAAATCGGGATGGTAAGGGTGAAGACGTTGCCGTAGCGGCGCGCCAACCGCTTGATCATCCCGCGCCGCGAGATCGCGAAGCCGATGCCGGACAGCGGCTTTGGGATTCGGGCCGTCGGCGGCATTCTGACGGCGGGGGTCCCCGACGGGGCGGTCACGACGTCGCTCATTGCCTTGCTGCTCCCCTTATCTCTCCCCGGGTTCGGGAGCGGTACCGCGGTGTACCAAAACCTTTCCCGATACGGTACTCTGTGGTACCAAGCCTGACAAGGTCCGTATTCACCGAAGGGGGCGGCCGTGACATCAGCGGTTGACGACGCGGTCGTGGCCGACCCGTCATCGGATCCCTTTCGACTCCGGCTGCTCGACGGCCTCGCCGCCTCGATCGGCGAGCGCGGCTACCGCGCCAGCACGGTCGCCGACATCGTCCGCCACGCCCGCACGTCCAAGCGCACCTTTTACGACCAGTTCGCGAGCAAGGAAGAGTGCTTCCTGGAGCTGCTGCGGGCCGACATTGAGAGCCTGGGCGAGAACATCGCCGCGGCCGTCGACCCGGAGGCCGACTGGCATCTGCAGATTCGCCAGGCCGTCGAGGCCTATGTCGGGCACATGGAGGCCCGCCCGGCGATCACCTTGAGCTTGATTCGTGAGCTCCCGTCGCTGGGCGCCGTCGCCCGCCCGGTCCAGCGCCGCGGGGTGCAGCTGCTGTCCAACCTGCTGATCGACCTCAGCGCCAGCCCGGGATTCCGGCGCGCGGAGCTGCCGCCGCTGACCGCGCCGCTGGCCGTGATCCTGTTGGGCGGCCTGCGCGAGCTCACCGCGCTGGCCGTCGAGGACGGCAAACCGGTGCGCGGGATCGTCGAGCCGGCAGTGGACGCGTCCATAGCCCTGCTCGGGCCGCGTGCCTAGGCTCGATTGCCCGCCTCCTCCTCCCGCCACTCCGCGGCGGGCATCGTCGCCGGCCTAGGCTCTTCGCAGAAACCACAGACGGAGGATGCGATGCGGCTATCGACCCGGAACCAACTCAAAGGAACCATCACCGAGGTCGACCTCGGCGCCGTGATGGCGATCGTGAAGGTGAAGCTCGACGGCGGCGATCAGATCGTCACGTCCTCGGTCACCAAGGACGCGGCGGTCGACCTCGGACTGGCCGTCGGTCAGCCCGCGACGGTGTTCATCAAGTCCACCGAAGTCACTATCGGCGTCGAATAGCGCTGCAGCGGTTTACGTTTCGCCGCGAAGGAAGGCGCGCAGCCGGTCGAGCACCAGCTCGGGTCGCTGCTCGACGATCCAGTGGCCCACGCCGTCGACCAGCTCGACCTTGAAATCGCTTATCCGGTCGCCGTATCCGTCCACCAGGTCCGGTGTCAGCACCGGGTCTTTCGTTCCACACAGCCAGCGGACGGGCACGTCGACGCGGGCGTCGTCGTATTCGCCGCGCATCCAGCCCAGCACCTCCTTCGTCTGGAAAGTGCGATACCACTTCGAACCGGCCACCGCGTGCCCCGGCTGGCGCATGCACTCGATGTAGAAGCGGACGTCGTCCTCGGGCACCAGGTATCCCCCGCCGACCCAGGACGCGAGCAGGCGGTAGAACCTGGCCTTGGGATCGCCGATCACCCGCGGACCGATCACCGGCAGCATGATCGGGATCTGGTACCAGAACCGCCAGATGTTGCGAAGCATCGTAATGTCGCGCTTCAGGTACGGCGCAGCGGTGTTCATGCCGAAGAAGCCGGTGACCTTTTCCGGGTGGCGCAGCATCATGATGAACGCGATCGGGCCGCCCCAGTCGTGGGCGGCGAGCGTGACCGTGGCGACCCCCAGCCGGTCCAGCACCGCGGCGAGGTCGTCGGCCATGTCGTTCTTGCGGTAGTCCGAGCGGGGCGCCGAGCTCCAGCCCGCGCCGCGCAGGTCGGGGCACAGCACCCGGTAGCCGTCGGCGGCGAGCGGAGGGATCAAATCGTGCCATTCCCACCAGTTTTGGGGGAAGCCGTGCACCAGCATCACCGCCGGCCCATTTGCCGGGCCCGCGTCGGCGACGTGGATCGTCAACCCGTCACCGAGTTCCACGTACCTGTGTTCGACACCGTTCAACGCGGGCATAGCGACCATGAGTTGAAAACGTAGCCGACCGCCGCCTCAGCTTAAGAACCGGTCGACGTATGGCGCGAAGCGCTGTCGCAGGGCGTCCTCCGTCAACCCGAACATCTCGTACGACGTCTCGACGTTGCCCAGCCGGCCGCGCTGATGCCCCGCCAGGTAGCCGGCGACCGCCGCGCGTGCCTGGTCGGTGAACGGTTCGCCGGCCAGCCCGTACACCCGCTCGGCCACACCGAGCTCGTCGGCCATGAAGTCGTCGAAGCGGATGTCGACCGAGCGGTCGGGGCCGATCGTGTCGCGGTCGCGGACCAGCGCGCTCAGCATGTGATCCAGGCGGTCGACCCACTGCTCCGCGATCTGCCCAACCGGCACGGGCGAGCGGTGCATGCGCGCGGAGTAGGTGATCATCGCGATCATCGACAGCGCCACCGGGACCGGATCGCGATGCGTGAACACCACGATGCTGCCGGGAAAAACTCGATCCAGCACCGGCACCTGCTCGAGATGCTGCGGCGACTTGAGCAGCCAGCGCCGCCCGCCGCGCAGGAACTGCATGGCCTTGAGCTGCCTGGCCAGGTAGCGGTAATGGGGCGTCTGATCGTGCGCCTGGTAGTAGCCGCGCCAGCGCGGCGCCTCGGCGAGGGTCTCGAAGAGCATCGTCGAGAAGTCGTTGGCGAGCAGCTGGATTTCCTCGTGCACGTGGTCCGTGGTCATCTCGTGCATCAGCGGGAAGTGGGGCATCACCGTGTTGATGACCGAGACCCCGACGTCCATCCGGGTGCGCCGTGGATCCGGCTCGATTCCCTCCTCAGCCGGCAAGGGAAACGGTTCGACGCTTTCCCAGTACGGCATGGTGCGAAACGTGGGCGCCGCGGCGAGCAGGTTGTGCAGGTGGGTGGTGCCGGTGCGGGGCAACCCGGCGATCACGATCGGCGGTTGCAGGTCGATGTCGTCGATCTCGGGATGCCGGCGCAGCAGGTCGGTGAACAGCAGCCGGTTCTTCAGCAGTTGCACCAACTGCGCGAAGAAGTTGACCGCCCCGGCCGGATGCAGCCCGTCGATGGACCTCAGGTCGGCGAGGTAGACGTCGAGTCGTTCTCGGTAGTCGTCCGCGCCGAAATCGTCCAGGCCGGTATCGGCACTGGCGCGCAAGTGCAGGGCGCCGGCATTGAGCGGACAGTCCGCGGCCATGGTGGCCATCATGTCCAGGATCTGTTGGGCCTCGGCACCAAATCGGGGCAGGGCCAGGTCGTCGAGGGGAACTGAGCGAACGGCTTCGGTCACGGCGACTTATGTTACTCTGAGTTTCGTAATGACGATAGACTTCGGCCGACCCCGTGACCTGCGTATCGACGCCGCCGTGCTGCGCGCGACCGTCGAACTTCTCGCGGAAACCGGTTACTCGGGCCTGTTGGTCTCGGCCATCGCCGAGCGGGCCGGCACCAGCAAGCCCGCGATCTACCGGCGCTGGCCAAGCAAGGCGCACCTGGTGCACGAGGCGGTGTTCCCGATCGGCGCCGCGACCGCGATTCCCGACACCGGGTCGCCGCCCGACGACCTGCGCGAAATGGTCCGCCGCGCAATGGCTTTCCTGACGACGCCGGCAGCCCGCGCGGCGCTGCCGGGGCTGGTCGGCGAGATGGCCGCCGACCCGACCCTGCATTCGGCGCTGCTGGAGCGGTTCGCCGACGTCATCGCCGGTGGCCTGGCCGAGTGGCTGCAGGCCGCGGCCGCCCGCGGCGAGGTGCGGGCCGACGTCAGCGCCGCCGAACTCGCCGAGGCCGTCGCGGGCCTGATTCTGGTCGCCCTGCTCACCCGCGCCAAGGAACTCGACGACGCGTGGGTCGACCGCACCACCACGCTGCTACTGAAGGGAATCAGCACATGACGCACGACTCGACGGCCGCGTGGCAGGAGCTGCTCGCCGCGCTCGGCACCCTTGACCGCTCCTTCCTCGAGGGGGACCGCGCCGTCACCGACGATCGCCACATCGCCGACGGCTACCGCATGCTTGCCGCCACACTGGGCGTGGCCTTCGACGCCTACCTGTTTCCCGAGCCGGGCCGCCCGCAGTTCGTCGCGGTGAACACGCCGTTTCGGCGCGACCGTCGGTGGGGCGGCGACAACACCGACGCCTACTACTTCTTGTGCCCGGTCGACCCGAAGCGGCGCTACCGCATCAGCGGCAATCGCGGTGACAGCGTGTACTTTTCGGTGACGGCCTACAACGAACCCTCGCCCGGAGCGTGGTCGGACCGGGTCGTCGCGATCGTCCGCGACAGCGACCTCGATGTCGACGCCGACGGCAACTTCAGCTTCGAATTCCCCCCGACACCGGATGCGGCCGTGCTGATGACCCGCGACTACCAGGCCGACCCGCTGACCGGCCGCCCGGTCGTGTGGAACATCGAGGCGCTCGACGAGCCCGATCCGATCCAGCATGGCGACGCCGAGACCGCGGCGAGCCTGCGGGCGGCGGCCACCTGGCTGCGCACGATGTTCGCCATCGTGCCGCTGGCCGTCGGCACTCGAGCGGACAAGGAGCACGCGTTCGGGCACGAGACCGCCCATGCGGCAAACGAATTCGCCGATCCCTACCAGGTGCCCGACGCCAACTTCGGCTGGTCGGCACGTGACGCGTGCTATTCCTACGGCAGTTTCGTGCTCGACGACGACGAGGCGCTGGTCATCACGCACCGGCCGCCGGCCTGCCGGTTCTGGAACATGGTGGTGTGGAACCAGTTCATGGCCACCTATGGCGCGGCCGATGCCCGGTGTTCCATCAACGGCAGCAGCGCCGTGCTCAACGGCGATGGCACAGTGACGATCGTGTTGTCCCGCGGCATGACAACCCACCCGAATTCGCTGACCACGCTGGACTATCCGCGCGGCAACCTCGCGTTCCGGTGGTTCCTGGCCGACGGTGTGCCGGCGCGGCCCGAGGTGAAACTCGTGAAACTACGCGACCTCGCGGACCAGCTCGATGGCTCGGCCCAGAGTGCCCAGCTTGGCCTCTAGCGTTTCCCCGGCGGGATACAGCCGCACAGTGTCGACGCCGGCGTCGCGCCAGACCTCGAGCCGCGCGCGGACCATCTCCTCGGTTCCGATCAGCGTGGTGGCCAGCACCATCTCATCGGTCACCAACCCGGCCGCGCCGTCTCGGTCGCCCCGCTGCCACCGCTCTCGAACCTCGGCCGCGACGTCGGCCCAGCCTTGCCGGCTGTAGGCCTGGTTGTAGAAATTGGTGCTCGACGACCCCATGCCGCCGAGGCTGAAGGCGAGCTCCTTTTTGCGGCCCGCGATCATGCCGCGCAGCTCGTCCTCGTCGGCGGCGAAGGCGACCTCGGCTCCCTGGCAGATGTCGACGTCGGCGCGCGTGCGGCCCGCGGCCGCCAGCCCGTCGTCGAGGTGGGAGAAATACGCGTCGTCGGAGCCCTCCGGAACGAAGCTGGTGCCCAGCCATCCGTCGGCGATGCGCCCGGTCAGCCGCAGCATCGCCGGTGACAGCGCCGCCAGGTAGATCGGAATGGCGTGCTCGGCGCGGGTCGACAGTCGCATGGGCACCGCCTCACCGCCGGGCCGGGGAATCTGAAACTCCTTGCCCGAGTGCGAGATCTTGTCCCCCGCGAACACCTGCCGCACGATGTCGACGGTTTCGGCCATCCGCGCCAGCGGTCGGTCGAACGCCACGCCGTGCAGGCCCTCGATCACCTGCGGACCCGAGGCCCCCAGCCCGAGCAGGAACCGCCCGTTCGACAGGTTCGACAGCGCGATCGCGGTCTGGGCGACCATGACGGGCGACCGGACGCCGAGCTGCAGGACGCCCGAACCGAGCAGCATCCTCTCGGTCCGCGCCGCGAGGTAGCCCAGCGCCGAGGGCGCGTCGGCGCCCCAGGCCTCGGCCACCCAGCACACGTCGAGGCCCAGCCTTTCCGCCTCGACGGCAAACTCGACGACTTCGGCTGCGGCGCGGGACAATTCCACCGTCGTCGCGGTGCGCATCAACGCACCCCGTGCTCGGCGAGCCTCTTGAGCGCGGCGAGCGTCTTGCCGATCGCGCCCTCGAACTCCCGCATGCGCACGAAGACGATCTTTTCCTCTTTGTCCGGCATCGAGTCGATGGCCACCGACAGCCCGGACCGCCCGGGTCCCATCTGCATCCAAAAGCTCAGCAGGGTGCCGCCGTCGCGGGGCGTCAACCGGAATCGCCAGGTCGCTGAGGGATTGTCGGGTTCGCCCACGGCCCAGGCGAATACGCGTGGCGCATCGCACGCGACGATCTGCGAGGTGGTGCTCCACTGGCCGAACGCGTCGTGCTCGTTGTGTCCGACGAAGCGGGCGCCGATTCGGGGCCGGTCCGAGCCGTCGGCCCACTCCACCGCCTTCAGCTCGCTGCTGAACGTCGGCATCAGCTCGATGTCGGAGACCAGATCCCACACCCGCTCCGGGTCGGCGTCGATCCACGTCGAGGCTTCCACCGTGGGGGTGTCCGCGTAGCGTGCGCCGGTCCATTCCACGGACCTCATTGTCCCCCCGAACGGTCCCGAGGCAATGCCTCGGGACCGAACGGGACTCATACGTTATGCGGCGACCGGAAGCCGATCGGCGGGGTGGTCCCCACTGGGTTTCCGCACCCAAGAGTCCGGGAAGGTCAGCTTGACGATCTTGCGGACGACGGTGCCGAACTGCCGCGCCAGCGGGCCGCGGTTGTAGGGGATGCCGTAGCGCCGGCAGATCTCCTGCACCTCGGGTGCGATCTCGGCGTACCGGCGAGCCGGCATGTCCGGGAACAGGTGGTGCTCGATCTGGTGCGACAGGTTGCCGGACAGCAGGTGAAACAGCTTGCCCCCGGTCAGGTTTGCCGATCCCAGGACCTGGCGGAAGTACCACATGCCGCGGGATTCGTCCTTGGTCTCCTCGACGGTGAATTCCTGGGTGCCGTCCGGGAAGTGGCCGCAGAAGATGATCATGTACGACCACACATTGCGCATCAGGTTCGCCGAGAGGTTGCCCGCGAAGACGAACGGCGCGAACGGCCCGGCGAGCAGCGGGAAGGCGACGTAGTCCTTGAGCGTCTGGCGCCGGGTCTTCTTCCAGATCTCCTGCAGCACCTCACGCTTGTCGCGCAGCCGGATCTCACCGGAGCGGATGCGTTCGGTTTCCAGCTCGTGCAGCGCGACGCCGTACTGGAACAGCACCATCAGCAGGAACGCGTAGACCGGGTTGCCCAGGTAGTAAGGGTGCCAACGCTGGTCTTCGCTCATCCGCAGGATGCCGTAGCCGATGTCGCGGTCCATCCCCACGATGTTGGTGTGGGTGTGATGCATGTAGTTGTGCGAGTGCCGCCACTGATCGGCGGGGCAGGCCGTGTCCCACTCGAACGTGCGGCCCGAGATCGCGGGGTCGCGCATCCAGTCGTACTGGCCGTGCATGATGTTGTGCCCGATTTCCATGTTGTCGAGGATTTTCGACACGCCCAGCATCGCGGTGCCCAGCGGCCACGCCGGCGGCAGGAACAGCAGCGCGCGTCCGCCGACCTCCAGCGCGCGCTGGGTCTTGATGACCCGGCGGATGTAGTCGGCGTCCGCTTCGCCCAGGTCCGCCATCACGCGTTCCTTGATGGCGTCGAGTTCGCGGCCGAATGCCTCGGCCTGCTCGGGGGTCAGGGTGATCGTGTTCTGTGTCATGGCTCTTCCTTTCAAGGTTCGGAACCTAGAGAGACAGGTCGACGTCACCGACGGGCACGGACACGCAGATCTGCACGTCCTCGTCGGGTTGGGTCGACACCGCGCCGGTGATCAGGTTGCGCACCGTTCCGGCGGTCTTGCGCCGCGTGCAGGTGTGACAGATACCCATCCGGCAGCCGTTCTGCGGCGTCAGGCCGGCCGATTCGGCCTGCTCCAGAAGCGAGCGACCGTCGTCGACGACGTCGATCCCGCTGTCCGCGAACATGATTCGACCGCCCGACGGGTTCGCCGGTGCGTCGAAGACGGGCGGCACGAAGCTCTCGGTGTACACGTTGTCACAGTGCTCCCGCACCGCCTCGACCAAAGCCGTTGGCCCGCAGGCGAACACCACATCGGGGTTGGGCATCGCGGCGGCCAGGTGCTCCGGCCCGAAGCGCCCGGCGAGGTCGCCGGCGCCCGAGCGGGTGTAGCCGTGCAGCACGCGCACGCCGGGCCGATCGTCGTGGGCGGCGAGTTCCTCGCGGTAGCACGCCTCCGCGGGGGTGCGGGCGTAGTGCACAAACGCGACCTCGCCCCGATGGTGCTCGGCGATCAGCGTGCGCAGCATCGCCATCACCGGCGTGATGCCGCTTCCACCGGAGACGAACAGGATCCGCTGCGGGCGCGCCTCGGGCAGGACAAAGTCACCGCCGATCCCGGCCAGGCCGACCACCATGCCGCGGCGGGCCCGTTCGTACAGATAGCTCGACACCACCCCGCCGTCGTGGTGACCGATCGTCAGCTCGAGGTTGGCGCTGCCTTCGGCGTTGGCCGGCGAGTAGCAGCGGGTGTGGCGCCGACCGTCGATGTCGACGGCGAGGTTGACGTACTGGCCCGCCTTGAGCGTGTGGGTCGACGCGAAGGCCTCGTTAGGGGCGAGCGCGAGGGTGACGCTGCGCGGGGTGGTGCGGCGCACGTCCACGACCTTGGCGCGGGCCTCGCCCAGCGTCCAGGTCGGCGCCACCAGCTCGGTGTAGCGGTCCACACCGTGCGGACCGGTGAGGAGGTCTAACAGGTCTGAGCCCAGGACGCGCTTGCGCAGGGTTTGCGCGAGGTTCCGGGTCGAAGTTTGAGTGAACATATGTACACCGTGCGTCCGGCCACCGCAGGTAGTCAAGGGTTTAGTGCACATTTGTGGTAGGGTTCACATAGTGAACAGCCGTACTCCTAGCTCACGCCCGCATCGCTCGGGTCGAGAGCGCTCACGCGAGAACCCGTCGCGCGAGGAGCGCAAGGAGGCCACGCGCCGCGCCATCATCGCCGCGGCCCTCAAGCTGCTGCAGGACCGCAGCTTTTCCAGCCTGAGCCTCCGCGAGGTGACCCGTGAGGTCGGGATCGTGCCCGCGGCCTTCTACCGTCATTTTGAGTCGATGGAGGCCCTCGGGCTGGTGCTGATCGACGAATCGTTTCGCACCCTGCGCGACACCTTGCGCGGTGCGCGGACCGGCCGGCTGGATCCGAACCGGGTGATCGAGTCCTCGGTCGACACCGTCATCGCCAGCATCACCGATCGCCGCGAGCACTGGCGGTTCATCTATCGGGAACGCTCGGGCGGGGTCACCGTGCTGCGCTACGCCATTCGCACCGAGCTGCGGCTGATCACCTCCGAACTGGCCACCGACCTGGCCCGCTTCAACAGGCTCAACGAGTGGAGCACCGAGGACCTCAACGTCCTGGCGACCCTGTTCGTGAACGCGATGATCGTCATCGCCGAGGCGATCGAGGACGCTCAGACCACCGAGGCACTGGAAGACATTCGGCGGCTCGCCGTCAAGCAGTTGCGGATGATCACCATCGGCATCGCCGGCTGGCGAAGCGCTCCCTAGCGACGGTCAGTTCGTCAACGGAGTGAACAACCGAGCACTAAACATCGGTCTGTTCGTCGACGACCTCGTACAGCGATTCGCCGTCCTCGGGAGTGCCGTCGATTTGGGCCCGGTGGGCGCGCCCGGGGCCGCCGTCATCGGTCGCATCGACCGACGGCGGTGCGCCGGTGAATACGTCCGGCTCCTCTTCGGCCAGCCGCTGGTCGAGGGATTCGCCCTCCCGCTCCTCGCGGGCCGTCATCCCGAACCGGTCGGCTTCGCTCCAGCCCTCGGGCGGGTCTACGACGATGTCGCCGTCGTCGTTGCGCAGCTCGTCGGAGTCGGTGCCTTCGCTCGGGTTGAGGGTGTCGCCGGGACCGCCCTCCTCGGGAAAGTCGCCGTTGTCGATAGCCATACGGATCGGTTGCCCCTGGCCCCGGCGATTAAACTTTCGCAATTTCCGATGTGACCGACCCCGCAGGCGCATACGCTGCGATCTTCCGGGCAAATTCACTCAGCGAGAGAGTCTCAGCACATGTTCTTCCGCGCATCTCCGGTCGCAGCGGCCATCCTGGCGGCCGGGGCGGTGATCGGCGGAATCGGGTTTGCGCCGCCGGTCCTGGCCGACTCCGCCGACGACTCCTTCCTCCAGGCCCTCGACGGCAACGGCATCCAATACGGCACCGTCGACAACGCGATGTTCCTGGCCAGGGCCTACGTGTGCGACCAGCTCGCCGCCAACCCGGGCGAACCGATGAACGATGTCGTAGCCGGCGTGGCCGGTTATACCAACTGGTCCAACGCCGACAGCGCGTCATTCACCGCGTCGGCCATCACCGCCTACTGCCCGCAATACCAATACATGGCCAGTGGGCCGACCAACGTGCCGATTTCTTAGGCACCGTTCTACCGCGGGTCCCGCCACATCGCCCACAGCGTCGGGCCGCCGTCGGGCAACTGGATCTCGCGGGTGACGGTGAAGCCGAAACGCTCGTAGTACGGCACGTTTTCGGGCTTGCTCGACTCGAGATAGGCCGGGCAGTATTCGGCATCGCAGCGGTCCAGCCGGGAGCGCATCAGGGCTTGGCCGAAGCCCTGCCCGCGGACGGCCGGGTCGCTCCCGATCACGGCGAGATACCAGTGCGGTTCCTCGGGATGGTCCCGCTTCATGACTTCCTGCACCGTGCGCGCCCTCGCCGAATCCGACCCGAAGACCCGAATAAAGCTCGGCAGCATCGCCAGCTCTTCCCAGCGCGACTGCCGCCAGCGACCCGGCGGATCCCACAGGGCCGCGGCGCCGACGCCGGGCCCGTCGCCGGCCACCTCAACGCCGCCGCCGGCCAGATGGTGGCGGCGCGTCAACGTCGCGAACACCCGGATCAGCTGCGCGGGCCGCGCGTTCTCGTCGGGCAGCATCCAGGTGGTGACGGGGTCGTCGTAGAACGCGCGGGCCAGGGTGCGTGACAGTTCGCGGATGTCGGCTTTGCGCGCCGGGCGCGCCTGCGGTGCCACCCACGCCACGTTAGTGGGTGTGGCGAGCAGCATGACGGGTATGCCGGTCCGGTGAGCGGCATCTCGCGGCGAAAGCTCGGGCGGATGGCCGCCGGCGTGGGCGCGCTGGGCGCTGTCGGAGTGCCGCAGGCCTGTGGGAAGCCCGGGTCCGACCGCGGCAAACCGACCGCGCCGCCGCCGGCGGCGGGCAAGGGCGTGGGGGTGGTGCTCTCGCACGAGCAGTTCCGCACCGACCAACTGGTCGCGCAGGCCCGGGCGGCCGAGCAAGCCGGCTTTCAGTACGTGTGGGCCAGCGATCACATCCAGCCGTGGCAGGACGACGAGGGCCACTCGATGTTCCCGTGGTTGACCCTGGCCCTGGTCGGCAGCGCGACCAGCCGAATCTCGTTCGGCAGCGGGGTGACCTGCCCGACCTACCGCTATCAGCCCGCCACGGTGGCCCAGGCGTTCGCCTCGCTGGCGATCCTTAACCCCGGACGGGTGTTCCTGGGATTGGGCACCGGTGAACGGCTCAACGAACAGGCCACCACAACTGCGTTCGGAAATTACGCCGAGCGTCACGACCGACTGGTCGAGGCGATCGGGCTGATCCGCCAGCTGTGGAGTGGTTCGCGAATCTCCTTTGCCGGCAGCTACTTTCAGACGAACGCTTTGAAGCTCTACGACACACCACCGACGCCGCCCCCGATCTTCGTTGCCGCCAGCGGGCCCAAGAGCGCGAAGCTGGCCGGTCAGTACGGCGACGGCTGGATCACCCAGGCCCACGACTTGACGAACCCGACGTTGCTCGCCGCATTTGGCGCGGGTGCCCAGGCCTCCGGGCGGGACGCCGCCAATTTGGGTAAGCGCGCCGAACTTTTCGCGGTCGTCGGCAACAACGACGTGGCCGCCCGCGCCGCGACGCTGTGGCGGTTCACCGCCGGCGCCGTCGACCAACCGAACCCCGTCGAGATCCAACGCGCCGCCGAGGCCAATCCCATCGACAAGGTGCTGGCGAACTGGGCGGTCGGCACCGATCCCGCGGCCCACATCGGCGCCGTGCAAAGGGTTCTCGACGCCGGAGCAATCCCGTTTATGCACTTCCCCCAGGACGACCCCGTCACCGCGATCAACTTTTACGGCGGCAACGTCTTGCCCAGACTCCGCTAGTCGTTGCTAGTCGTTTGACGGTCCCAATCCCGGGTATTCGCAGGCCACTTCGAGTGACAAGCCCAACTGGAAGGCAAGGCATGGACGCGATCACTTTTCTTCGTCAGGACCATCAGAGCGTGCTCGGGCTGTTGGAAACGCTGGACGGCGCACCCTCGGGCTCGGGCGCCCAGAGCAGTGGCCTCGAGACCATAGTGAACAACCTCATCATCGCCGAGTCGCAGCACGAAGCGATCGAGGAACAGTTCTTCTGGCCGGCGGTGCGCCGCGCGATCGGTGACTCGCTCGCGGACAAGGCGATCGAGCAGGAGCAGGCCGGAAAGAAGCTGCTGCAGCGACTGGAGGACGGCAAGCCGGGAGACGCCGACTACCACGAGGCGCTGCAGGAATTCGTCAAAGCCGGCCGCGAACACATCGCTTATGAGCAAGAACAGGTCTGGCCGCAGGTCGAGGTGGCGATCAGCCGGGAAGAGTTGGAGAAGATCGGCGAAAAGCTAGAGGCCGCAAAGAAAATGGCGCCCACCCGCCCGCACCCGGCCACTCCGCCCAACCCGGCCGTGTTGAAGACGGTCGGCATGGGCGCGGCGGTCGTCGACCACGTGCGCGATGCCGTCACCGGTCGCGCCGAGGACAACCCGCCCGATCCGCAGGTTCATTAGGCCAGGTATTCGAAGGCCGGGCGTCGAATGGATCGGCGCCCGGCCTTCGTTGGTTTGAATCAGCTTGTCGGAGTGCGCTGTTCGTGGGTGAACGGCTTCTCGGCGTTCACGGCCGGTGACCCCGACGGGTTCTGCTCGGCGCCCTTGTTTTGCCGGCCGGTACCCCCCAGCCATTGCTGTTCGGGCTTTTCCACGTACTCCCATTCCATGCCCTCGGGCCACGGTCCCTGCCCCTGGTTCCACGGCCCGCGGATCGACTCGCCGCCACCGTTGGACATGTTGAACGCCACGTTCTGGAAGCGGGGATCTGCCGGCAGCTGTCCCGGTGGGAAGTTCACCGGCAGCTCGTTGAGCGCCGCGGTGAACTGCTGGTAGTGGGTGACTTCGCGGGTCATCAAGAACGTCAAGGTGTCTTGCACGCCGGGATCGTCGGTGAACTGCTTGAGGTACTCGTAGACGATCTTCGCCCGGGACTCCGCGGCCAGGTTACTGCGCAGGTCCACCGTCGGATCGCCGTTGGCGTTGACGTAGGAGCCCATCCATGGCACCCCCTGCGAGTTGCTCACGTCGGGCGTGCCACCGTTCAGCGCGAAATACAGCGGGTTGACCGCCACCTGGTGGATGATCTGGTCGCGGCCATCGCCGCTGGCCACCGCGGGCATCCAATCGCATTTCTCGTTGGCGATTTTCAAGTTGTCGTTGAGCCCGTCGAGCAGCATCGTGATCATCGAGCCGACCATCTCCAAGTGGCTGAGTTCCTCCGTGGCGATGTCCATGAACAGGTCGTACATCTTGGGGTTTTTGCCCCGGAGGGCAAAGGCCTGGGTGAAGTACTGCATTGCGGCTTTGAGCTCGCCATTGGCGCCGCCGAATTGCTCCTGCAGGAGCGTGGCAAACCGGGGATCCGGCTCGCTGACTCGCACCTCGAATTGAAGATCTTTGTTATGCACGAACATTGGGCCTCCCGGGGAATTTGCGATAGTCCTGGTCGACGCCGGGTACCCCTGAGCTATGTGACGAAACGCTGGCGACAGCAAATCTCGTAACCGACCATGGCCGCGACTTGCGGACGAAGGTAGGACCCGATTAATGAATGTTTCGAACTTGGGCGCCAAACACCAGCTGGCCGAGCGCATGGCGCAGCTGTCCCGCGAGATGGCCGCGCCTCGAGCGCTCGAGCATGTGCTCGCCGATGTGACAGCGGCGGCGGTGCAGTTGATACCGGCGGCGGACATCGCCGGCGTATTGCTGGTGCAAAAGGGTGGGGATTTCGCGTCTCTCGCGGACACCGACAGCCTGGTCGCCCAGCTTGACAAGCTGCAGCACGACTTGGGCGAGGGGCCGTGTGCCGACGCCGCCCTCAAACAAACGGTGGTTCGGGCCGACGATATGCGCAACGAGCCCCGGTGGCCCCGCTACGCCCCGGCGGCCGTGGCGCACGGTGTGCTCGGCAGCCTGTCGTTCAAGCTGTACACCGCCGACCGCACGGCCGGCGCGCTGAACTTGTTCAGCTTCGGCGCCGGCGTGTGGGACACCGAAGCCGAGACCATCGGATCGGTGTTCGCCGCGCATGCGGCCGCGGCGATCACGGCGGGGCGCCACGGTGAGCACATGGAATCGGCGCTGTCCAGCCGAGACCGCATCGGTCAGGCCAAGGGCATCATCATGGAACGCTACGGCGTGGACGACGTGCGCGCCTTCGAGATGCTGCGGGCGCTTTCCCAGGAGAGCCAGGAGAAGCTCGTCGACATCGCGCAGCGCGTCATCGAGACCCGCCGCGACCGCTGATCCCCCGCCACCGCCATTTAGGATGGTGTGGCTTCATCAACGAGTCCGGTGCGGCGCTGCGCCGGGGAACGGTTGGCCACGGTGTGGGACTTCGAAACTGACCCGGAATACCAGGCGAAGCTGGACTGGGTCGAAAAGTTCATGGTCGACGAGCTGGAACCGCTCGATCTGGTCGCGCTCGACCCGTATGACAAGAAGAACGCCGAGATGATGGCGATCCTGAGGCCGCTGCAGCAGCAGGTCAAGGACCAGGGCCTGTGGGCCGCGCATCTGCGGCCCGAGCTCGGCGGTCAGGGCTTCGGTCAGGTCAAGCTGGCGCTGCTCAACGAGATCCTCGGACGCTCCCGGTGGGCACCTTCGGTCTTCGGCTGCCAGGCGCCCGATTCGGGCAACGCCGAGATCCTCGCGCTGTTCGGCACCGACGAACAGAAGGCGCGCTACCTGCAGCCGCTGCTCGACGGCGAGATCACCTCGTGCTACTCGATGACCGAGCCGCAGGGCGGTTCGGATCCGGGGATGTTCGTGACAACGGCGACCCAGGACGGTGACGACTGGGTCATCAACGGGGAGAAGTGGTTCTCCAGCAACGCCAAACACGCGTCGTTCTTCATCGTGATGGCGGTCACCAAACCCGACGCCCGCACGTACGACAAGATGTCGTTGTTCATCGTTCCCGGCGAGACGCCCGGCATCGAGATCATCCGCAACGTCGGCGTCGGCGGCGAGTCGGGAAAGCACGGCTCGCACGGCTACGTCCGCTACAACGACGTGCGGGTGCCGGCCGATCACGTGCTGGGCGGCGAGGGCCAGGCGTTCATGATCGCGCAGACGCGACTCGGCGGTGGCCGCATCCACCACGCGATGCGCACGATCGCCTTGGCGCGCAAGGCATTCGACATGATGTGCGAGCGGGCGGTGTCACGCAAGACCCGGCACGGCCACCTGTCCGACTTCCAGATGACGCAGGAGAAGATCGCCGACAGCTGGATCCAGATCGAGCAGTTCCGGCTGCTGGTGCTGCGCACCGCGTGGCTGATCGACAAGCACCACGACTACCAGAAGGTGCGCCGCGACATCGCGGCGGTCAAGGTCGCCATGCCGCAGGTGCTGCATGACGTCGCGCAGCGGGCGATGCACCTGCACGGTGCGCTGGGCGTCTCCGACGAGATGCCGTTCGTCAAGATGCTGGTCGCGGCCGAATCACTGGGCATCGCCGACGGCGCCACCGAGCTGCACAAGATGACGGTCGCCCGGCGGACGCTGCGCGAATACCAGCCCATGACAACGCCTTTCCCGTCTGCGCACATCCCGACCCGGCGGGCCGAGGCCGAAGCCAGGCTGGCCGAGCGCCTAGAACACTCGATCGCCGAGTTCTAACCGCGAGCAGACGCAGAATCGCACTCGCCCACCGGTTTTGGTGCGATTCTGCGTCTGCTCGCCTGTGTTCAGGAGATGTAGCGGACGATGCTTTCGGCGACGCACGCCGGCTTGGGCGCGCCCTCGATCTCGATGGTGGTCGACACCGTCGCCTGCACGGCGCCGTCACCCAGGTCGTCGACGCTGACCAGCGAGCTCTGCGCGCGAACGCGCGAGCCGACCGGCACCGGGGCGGGGAAGCGAACCTTGTTGAGGCCGTAGTTGATTGCGAGCTTGATCCCTTGCACGGTGTACATCTCGTGCTGCAGCCGCGGCAGCAGCGAAAGGGTCATGAAACCGTGGGCGATGGTCTTGCCGAACGGACCGGCCGCCGCCCGTTCCGGGTCTACGTGGATCCACTGGTGATCGCCGGTCGCGTCGGCGAACAGGTTGACGTCTTCCTGGGTGATGGTCACCCAGTCGCTCTGCCCGATCGTCTCGCCCGCCGCCGCGGCGAGGTCCGCTACTGATTCGAAGGTGCGCATTGGTCCTCCTCGGGATGCTGTCGATGCCCGCATGCACCCTATCGGAGCCGATCATCGCCGTTTCGCGCGCCGCTGCGCGGGAAACCTGGATCCCATGCCGGAAAACAAGGGCCACAGGGCCGAGGAAGACGTCGAGCCCGAAGTGCACGAGGCTCGATCACGCGCCGCCGAAGGCGACGACGGGTCGTACGTGGGCGCGGCCGGTTCCGACGACACCTTCGACGCGGGTGAGACGGGCGCCGAGGCCCGCAGCCAGGACGGCGAGCGGTAGCGCAAGATGGCGGCGTGAGGCTGCTGCTGATTGCCGACACCCACGTCCCGCGGCGCGCCCGCGACCTGCCCGCGCGGATATGGGACGAGGTCACCGCGGCCGATGTGGTGGTGCACGCCGGCGACTGGGTTTCGACCGACTTGCTCGACGCGCTGGAAACCCGGGCCGCGCGGCTGGTCGCGTGCTGGGGCAACAACGACGGGCCGGCGTTGCGGGCCCGGCTGCCCGAGCGTGCCGATGCCACGCTGGACGGTCTGCGCCTGACCGTGGTCCACGAGACCGGCGCCGCGGCCGGCCGGGACGCGCGGATGTCGCGGCTCTACCCCGACCGCGACGTGCTGGTGTTCGGCCATAGCCACATCCCGTGGGATACGACGACGCACACCGGACTGCGCCTGCTCAATCCGGGTTCGCCCACGGATCGTCGCCGGCAACCGTTCTGCAGCTACATGACCGCCGGCGTCGACAACGGGACGTTGACCGACGTGGTCCTGCATTCGCTCGAAAAGTAGCTGGGAGCTAGCCCCCACACAGCTCACACCCATATTTAGCTCGTAAACAGAGGTATATGGGGGCAGTGAAGTCCGATGTGGCCGCCGAGCTGTTCGGCGTCGTCGGCAGGTTTCGCCGGCAACTTCGCCGGTCGGCCGGCCGCGGGTTCGACTCCGCGCGGCTGTCCGAGGCCCAGGCGGAGCTGCTGTGGCTGGTCGGACGGCGACCGGGGATCTCGGTCAGCGCCGCCGCGGCGGAGCTCGGCCTGGTGCCCAACAGCGCGTCGACCTTGGTCTCCAAGCTGGCCGGCAACGGACTGCTGATCCGGACCGTCGGCGAATCGGACCGCCGCGTCGGCCAGCTGCGGCTCGCCGAACCCACCCAGCAGCTCGTCGACGCGTCTCGGGCCGCGCGCCGGGCACTGGTCACCGAGGTACTCGGCGAGCTCGACGAAGATCAAATCGAGTCCCTGACAAAGGGATTGGAGGTTCTTGACACCATGACCCGACTACTTCAGGAGCGGCAATCATGAGCGAACGACTGCCGATGGCGATCGACGGCCGGAACCTGACCTACCGGTACAACCAGTTCACCGCCGTCGATAACGTGACGTTGCAGGTGCGCCCGGGCGAGACGATGGGCCTGCTGGGACCCAACGGCGCCGGAAAGACGACGCTGGTCCGCATGCTCACCACGTTGACGCCGGTGCAGCGCGGCGAGTTGCGCATCTTCGGCATGGACACCCGCCGCCAGACGATCGACATTCGCAGCAACATCGGCTATGTGCCCCAACAACTTTCGGTCGAGCCCGCGTTGACCGGGCGGCAGAACGTGCAGTGGTTCGCGCGGCTCTACGGGGTGCCGCGCGCCGACCGGGCCGAACGGGTGGAACAGGCGCTGGCCGCCATGGAACTTCTCGACGTGGCCGACCGGCGGGCCGGGGCGTACTCCGGCGGCATGGTGCGCCGCCTGGAGGTGGCGCAGGCGCTGGTCAACCGCCCGTCGCTGCTGGTGCTCGACGAGCCGACGGTGGGGCTGGACCCGATCGCCCGCGATGGTGTCTGGCAGCAGGTGCGGAGCATGCAGGCCCAGTTCGGCATGACGGTGCTGCTCACCACCCACTACATGGAGGAGGCCGACGCGCTGTGCGATCGGGTCGCACTGATGCACCGCGGCCGGCTGCGCGCCGTGGGCACACCCGCGAAGCTGAAGGCCACCGTGTCGCCCGGCGCCACGCTCGAGGACGTGTTCCGCCACTACGCGGCGGAGGACCTGTCCGGCCAGGCGGAATCGTCGGGCTCCTTCCGTGAGATCCGTTCCAGCAGAAAGGTTGCCAGCCGTGCCAGTTGACATCGCACCCAAAGCCCCGGCGGCCACCCTGGTTCGCGCCCCGCGCGGGTGGCAACGGGTCCAGGCGACGCTGGCGCGGGTCGGGGCGTTCGCGATCGTGGAACTGCAGAAGCTGCAGCACGACCGGACCGAACTGGTCACCCGGATGGTGCAGCCCGCGCTGTGGCTGCTGATCTTCGGCACGACGTTTTCCAAGTTGCACGTCATCCACACCGGGTCGGTGTCCTACCTCGCGTTCCTGGCGCCCGGGATCATCGCGCAGTCGGCGCTGTTCATCTCGATCTTCTATGGCATACAGATCATTTGGGACCGCGACGCCGGCGTGCTGGCCAAGCTGATGGTGACGCCGGCGCCCGCGTCGGCGCTGATCACCGGCAAGGCGTTCGCGGCCGGGGTGCGGTCGGTCGCCCAGGTGGTCGGCGTGATGGCGCTGGCGTACCTGATGAACATCGGCCTGACCATCAATCCGCTGCGGATCCTGGCGGCGATGGCCGTGGTGATGCTCGGCGCGGCGTTCTTCGCCTGCCTGTCGATGACGCTGGCCGGCCTGGTCCTGTCCCGCGACCGCCTGATGGGAATCGGCCAGGCCATCACGATGCCGTTGTTCTTCGCGTCCAACGCGCTCTACCCCGTCGACGTGATGCCCACCTGGTTGCACGCGCTGAGCAAGGTCAACCCGCTCAGCTACGAGGTGGACGCGCTGCGGGCGCTGTTGATCGGCACCCCGTACAACCCGGCCGACTTCATCGTGCTGGTGTTGGCGGCGCTGATCGGAATCGCCACGGCTTCAACGCTTTTGCGCCGGCTCGTCGCGTAGGGGCGCCACCGGCACGGTTTCGTGAGCCATTCGTGACCCGAACGTGACGATTCCCGGCCGACTCCCAATCGTTAGCCAACCGCGATCTCCGAACGCGGCCGCGACAGACGAATTACGCCCTCCCCCTGTGTTTCACTGCGCAGGCGAACAGATTCGACCGTAGTCGTGCGGCATCGAACAAACGATGAAAGTTGGGATGGGTAGGGAGCTATGTCGTTCATCGAAGAGGTGCGGAAGGTGCGTGGCGCAGCGGCGAGGATGCCACGCCGGCTGGCCATCGCGGCCGTGGGGGCTGCCCTATTGTCGGGTCTGGTCGGCGCCGTCGGCGGCGCGGCTACCGCGGGGGCGTTCTCGAAGCCGGGACTCCCGGTGGAATACCTGCAGGTGCCATCGCCGTCGATGGGCCGCAACATCAAGGTGCAGTTCCAGCCCGGTGGACAGCACGCCGTGTACTTGCTCGACGGCCTTCGGGCACAGGACGATTACAACGGCTGGGACATCAACACCCCGGCCTTCGAGGAGTTCTACCAGTCCGGGTTGTCGGTGATCATGCCCGTCGGCGGGCAGTCCAGCTTCTACAGCAACTGGTACCAGCCGTCGTCCGGCAACGGCCAGAACTACACCTACAAGTGGGAGACGTTCCTGACCCAGGAGATGCCCGGGTGGCTGCAGGCCAACAAGCAGGTGTCGCCGTTCGGCAACGCCGCGGTGGGTCTGTCGATGTCGGGCGGTTCGGCCCTGATCATGGCCGCCTACTACCCGCAGCAATTCCCCTATGCCGCTTCGCTATCCGGCTTCCTCAACCCGTCCGAGGGCTGGTGGCCCACCCTGATCGGTCTGGCGATGAACGACTCCGGCGGCTACAACGCCAACAGCATGTGGGGTCCGTCCAGCGACCCGGCGTGGAAGCGCAACGACCCGATGGTCCAGATTCCGCGGCTGGTCGCCAACAACACGCGGGTCTGGGTGTACTGCGGTAACGGCACCCCCAGCGACCTCGGCGGCGACAACATGCCGGCGAAGTTCCTGGAAGGCCTCACGCTGCGCACCAACGAAACCTTCCAGAACAACTACGTGGCCGCGGGCGGACGCAACGGGGTGTTCAACTTCCCGGCCAACGGGACGCACTCGTGGCCCTACTGGAACCAGCAGTTGGTTGCCATGAAGCCGGACATCATCCAGGTGCTCAACGCCGTCAACACGACCGCGCAACCGGCGCAACCGGCACAACCGGCCACCTGACACCCCCAAAGCCGGCATCGGCAGTAGCGCACCGGTCAGCGCTGCTGCCGATGCTGCTTTTCTGACCGGTCATTCAACAGCGCCCGGCGATCCTGGTGGAAGTAGGTGTATCCGGTCGTCAGCGCGCACACGGAGGTGGCGACCACCAGCATCCAGGTGCCGTTGACGACGAGGCTGATGCAGCCACCCACCACGGCGCCCAGGACGAAGCTGCTGAACAGCAGGAAGTAACCGAGCCAGTCCGCCGCGGTTCCGCCGGCGATGTGGCGTTCGATGCCCTGGCCCATCTTGACCAGCGTCCCGGTCACGTAGCTCAGCGGCACGGACACCTCGCCGTCCTTGACGAACGACGTGTTCAACGCGCCAATAGCAAAGGCGACCAACATGATTGGCGCGAAATCGAGGAGATTTTCCTCCCAGCCCTCGTCGCGCACGTCTACCACGGTGGCGGCCAGCAGGCTGAAGGTCGTCAGGACGGTGGGGCCGTGCGGATGCGCGACCCAGAAATGCCGGCGACACACCGACGCGATCACCACGCCGGCGACGAAGCACACGATCAGCAGTGCCGCCGATACCGAGAGCACCACGTCACCGCGGAAAAAGCCCAGCGCGGCGCGCTGGGCATTGCCGGTCATGAAGGTGACGAAATATCCGGCCGAATGGGTGAATGCCGTCGCTCCCAGCACGCCGGCCAGCCCGGCCAGCAGCCATGACAACCGTGCCTCACTGTTGAAAGTTTCACTCGCCACACAAACATGCTGTCAGACGCACACCCAAATCGCAGGTGGCACATAGGAAATACCTATGTTTGCGCTACGCCGCGGTCAGCCGGGCGATGGATCGCAGCGGGATCGGCAGCCAGCCCGGGCGGTGTCGCGCCTCGTAGCCGGCCTCGTACACCGCCTTGTCGAGCTCGTAGGCGGCCAGCAGCTGCGCCGAATCGCGCGGGTCGGTGCCCGACACCGCCGCGTAGCCGTCGCAGAACGCGGCGCAGTTGCGCTCGACCCATTCGCGGGCGCGCGCCGCCAGTTGCTTGTCCGCACCCTGGTCGATCAGCGGCCCGTAGGCCGCGTACTCGAACGACCGCAACACCCCGGCCACGTCGCGCAACGGCGAATCCGGCGCGCGCCGCTCGTCGAGCGGCTGTCCCGGTTCGCCTTCGAAGTCGATCAGCAGCCAGCTTTCCGGTGTGCGCAGCACCTGCCCCAGGTGCAGGTCGCCGTGCACCCGCTGAATGGTGATCGTCTCGCCCGCGAGCTTTTGGAATCGCTCCTCGATCGTCGCCGCGTATTCCTCGAGTTCGGGCACCTTCGCGACGGTTGACGACAGCC
Organism: Mycobacterium sp. E2327; assembly: GCF_001672675.1. Lineage (NCBI taxonomy): Bacteria > Bacillati > Actinomycetota > Actinomycetes > Mycobacteriales > Mycobacteriaceae > Mycobacterium > Mycobacterium sp. E2327. Next base: position 70,230 of record NZ_LZKE01000242.1, on the reverse strand, counting down.
GCGCCAGCACGGTGTCGACCGGGAACGTGGCGTCGGCGGTGCCAAGGCACTCCGCCAGGGTGGCGTGCACGGACGCCACGGCTTCACCCAGCCGGTTGGATTCGGCGGCGAAGTCACCGCCGACCTCGTAGGCGTACAGGTCGCCCTCCGCGAACAGGTCGCGCACGCTGGCGGTGGCCATGGCCCAGCCCTCGGCGGCGTTCGACGCGAATTCGGTCACCATGCCCAGGGGCCACGGGTCACCGTCCGACGGGACCATCTCGTAGGTGCCGAGCAACCGCGCCACGTGCGGGTTGCCGGCCCGCGCGAGCACCCGATTCAGCTCGATGTCGGGATTGATGCCGCTGCTGACCCGCCGAAAGACCTTGAACATGGCGTCTCGATCGAAGATCACGCTGGTATTGCTCTGCTCGGCGTCGGAGACGTGCGGCAGCGCCTCCAGCGGCAGCTCGACATCGGGCTCTTTGGTGAACGCCACCTGGTCACCGGACGAGCCGCGCACGGCGGCCGCGTCGATGAGCGAGAGCAGAAACCGCGGCGCGTCGGTGTCGTACAGCGCGTCGAAACCGGTGCGGTCGTCGGCGGCGCCGATGGTGGCGACGGTGCTGTACTCGGACACCGGCGCGGAGTCCCAACGGACGATCACCTGGTAACGCTCCGAGGAACCGTCGGTGTACCGGGCGTCGACGAGGACGAGGTCGAGGTCCTCGCGCAGCGGCACGACGACGCCGGGCTCGGCGCTCGACAGCTCGCGGTTGCGTCCCGCGTACCACCGTTGCTGCGGAAGCCACTCAGACCAGGGCAGCTTGACTGGCTGAGTCGTCATGCGTTCTCCTCACATCCGGTCAGCTGGAACCAGTAGAACCCGTGTCCCGGCAGTGTCAGCAGGTAGGGCAGGTGACCGATGCGCGGAAACTCCACATGCCCCGTCAGCTCCACTGGTGTGCAGCCGCTCCATTGCTGGAGGTTCAGTTCGATCGGCTGGGGGAACCGGGACAGGTTGTTCACGCACAGCACGGTGTCCCCGTCGTCCGCCGCGTGGCGCACGAACGCCAGGACCGACGGGTTCGACCCACCCAGTTCCTCGAATCTTCCGATCGCAAAAGCCTTGTGCCGCCCTCGCACCGCCAGCATCACCCGGGTGAAGTTGAGCAGCGACGTCGAGGTGTCGCGTTGCGCCTCCACGTTGACCGCCTGATACCCGTACACCGAGTCCTGGCTGGGCGGGAGGTACAGCCGCCCCGGGTTGGCCTTCGAGAAGCCGGCGTTGCGGTCCGGTGTCCACTGCATCGGCGTGCGCACCCCGTCGCGGTCCCCCAACCAGATGACGTCGCCCATGCCGATCTCGTCGCCGTAGTAGAGGACCGGCGAGCCGGGCAGGGACATCAGCAGCGCGGTGAACAGCTCGATCTGGTTGCGGTCGTTGTCCAGCAGCGGTGCGAGCCGCCGGCGGATGCCGACGTTGGCTTTCATCCGCGGGTCCTTGGCGTACTCGGAGTACATGTAGTCGCGCTCTTCGTCGGTGACCATCTCGAGCGTCAGCTCGTCGTGGTTGCGCAGGAAGATCCCCCACTGCGCCATGTCCGGGATGTCCGGCGTCTGCGCCAGGATCTCCGAGATCGGGAACCGCGATTCGCGGCGCACCGCCATGAAGATGCGCGGCATCAGCGGGAAGTGGAATGCCATGTGGCATTCGTCGCCTCCGGTGCTGGCGTCGCCGAAGTACTCGACGACGTCGGCCGGCCATTGGTTGGCCTCGGCCAGCAGCACCCGGCCGGGGAATTCGTCGTCGACGACCTTGCGGACCTTTTTGAGGAAGGCGTGGGTTTCGGGCAGGTTCTCGCAGTTGGTGCCCTCGCGTTCGAAAAGGTAGGGCACCGCGTCCAGCCGGAACCCGTCGATGCCCAGGCCGAGCCAGAACCGCAGCACGTCGATCATGGCCTCCTGGACGGCCGGGTTGTCGTAGTTCAGGTCGGGCTGGTGGGAGAAGAACCGGTGCCAGTAGAACTGGCGGCGGACCGGGTCGAAGGTCCAGTTCGATTCCTCGGTGTCGACGAAGATGATGCGGGCGTCGGTGTACTTGTCGCTGGTGTCGCTCCACACGTAGTAATCGCCGTACGGCCCGTCGGGGTCGTGCCGGGACTCCTGAAACCACGGGTGCGACTCGGAGGTGTGGTTCATCACCAGGTCGGTGATCACCCGGATGCCCCGCTCGTGGGCGGCGTCCAGCAGCGCCACGAAGTCGTCGACCGTCCCGAACTCGGGCAGCACCTTATAGAAGTCCCGGATGTCGTAGCCGCCGTCCCGCAGCGGCGAATCGTAAAAAGGGGGCAGCCAGATGCAGTCGATGCCGAGCCACTGCAGGTAGTCCAGGCGTTCCATCAGCCCCCGCAGGTCACCGGACCCGTCGGCGTTGGCGTCGAAGAACGCCCGGACCAGCACCTCGTAGAAGACGGCGTGCTTGAACCAGGTCGGATCGGCGGGCAGCGCGGCAGCATTGTCGAAATCTTCGGCGTTCGGATGCTCGACCACGCCCCCCTCGACGTGACTGCCCCCCGCGGGATCGTGCTCGACTGCGTCTCTTGCGTCGTTCATCAATTCCACGATGCCACGTGTACCCGACACGGCAACTCGGGAATCACGACCGCAAGCGAGCGACCAATCCCCATGTGCCGCAAGCGAATCCGGCGGAAGGCGGTCATTATCCGCGCGGCATCAGGCCGGAGGCCCGTCCGCCAGCGTCACCGGTCCGCTGCGATCGCCGTCCCCCTTGGCGCGCCAGTGCAGGGTGACGGTGTCGCCGGGATGATGCGGGACGAGCACATCCGTCATCGAGGTGGCCCCGGTGATCGGGATGTTGTCGAACCCGGTGATGACGTCGCCGGCCGAGATTCCGGCCGCCGCCGCGGGACCGCTGCCGACGACGCGTTCGACCCGGGCGCCGTTGCCACCGTTGTCGGTCACGCCCAGGCCCAGGAAGGCCGTCGGGCCTATGTGCACGGTGTTCGACGCGGCGCCGGACCGGATCTGTCCGGCGACCGCCATCGCGGTGCCGATCGGGATGGCGAAGCCCTGGCCGCCGGACATCTTGTAGCTGTCGGTGGCCGCGGTGTTCATCCCGATCACCTGGCCGGCTTCGTTGACCATCGGGCCGCCCGAGTCACCCGGCCTGATCGCCGCGTCGGCCTGGATCAACCCGCCCAGGTTCTCCTCCGCACCGGTCAGCGTGTCGGTCGCGGACACGCTCTGGTTGAGCCCGACGACCTTACCGGCCACCGCGCTTGGCGTGCCGCCCTGACCACCCGCGTTGCCCAACGCGACGACCGGCTCGCCGATCGCGACCCCGCCGCCAATGTTGGCGGCGGGCAGGCCGCCGCCCCCACGGAGTTGGAGGACCGCGACGTCCGCGGTCCGGTCGTAGCCGATGACGTCGACGGCGTAGGTCTGGCCGTTGCCGACGGCGAACGCGTTGATGTCGGTGGCCCCCGAGATCACGTGGTTGTTGGTGAGAATGACGCCGCCCGGATCGATGACGATGCCGGTCCCGGCTCCGACGGCGTTGTTGTAGCCGAACTTGGTGCTGATGTCGACGACCTGGGGCCCGACCCTGCCGACGATGCCCGACGGGTCCAGCGGTGCGAGGGGCCGGTCGTGGGTCGGCGACGCCGACGCCGGCGCCGCGGCCAGGCCCAGCCCCACCACGGCCAGCACGCTGACCAGCCATGACCACCAGACGGAGCGGTGGTGCCATTTGCTCATACCGTCACCTCCTGCGACGCAGTAAGAACCAGAATTTGGCCCAGCCTCCCGGTCTGGGTAACACGACTCGATGTGTATAACCGTAATGCAGATAGCTATTCGCAACAGTGGTCAGGCCCCTTGGGCCGGCGCGATGGGGTGGGCCAGGTGCCGGCTGACGTCGCCGACCATGTCGATGAGCGTGAGATCGCGATAGCAAAACCGCCACCGGCCGTCGACGCGTTCGAATCGGTCGTGATAGCGGCCGGTGACGATGGTCTGCAGCGGTAGCTCGTCGGTCTGCTGCAGCACCGTGTAGTAGCTGCGGCAACTCGCGGTGCCGGCCCCCTCATCGATCTCGATGATCGGATTGGTCGTGACGTGCTTGGTTCGCGGCGTCCCGTCCGGATGAAGCACGATCAGCGATTTCCAGATCCCCAGCAGCCGGGCCGCGTCGACGGTGTCCGGTTCGGCGTCCGAGCCGCCGATCCTGATGCGGGCGTGTTCGAACAGCGTGGCCGCGCCCGCCAGGTCACCGGCGTCGATGCATTCGGCGTAGCGGTACAGGAGGTTGGTGATCTGGGTCTCGGCCAGCATGCGGTTAACCTAACGCGGCGCCGGCCCTAATCTGAGGCGGTGGGCGAATTCGACCCGAAGGCCCGATTCACACAGTCCCCGATAGCCCGCCTGGCCACCGCCGCGCCCGACGGCGCGCCGCACCTGGTGCCGGTGGTCTTCGCCGTCGACGAGGCCGCGCCCGGCGGGCACGACGTCATCTACACGGCCGTCGACGCGAAACCCAAGATGACGCGACGGCTGCGGCGCCTGGCCAACATCGAAAGCAACCCACAGGTCAGCCTGCTCGTCGACCACTACGCCGACGACTGGGCGCGGTTGTGGTGGGTCCGCGCCGACGGTCTCGCCTCCATCCACAGCGACGGCGCGGCGATGGACACCGGCTTGCGGCTGCTGCGCGCCAAATACCCCCAGTATCAATCGGTTTCGTTGGACGGCCCGGTCATCGCGGTCACGGTGCGGCGCTGGTCGGGCTGGCACGCCTGACCCGACGGCCGTCGGCACCGATCTGGTGGGAAACCCCGCCCCCAATTGTGGCTGGGCGGTGGCCTTGTGTTGGGCGGCAGTTGGGGGAAAAGTTGCCTACAGGCGTCCTGTGGTCTGCACCACACCGCGCTGCAGGACGCCTCAGCGCGGCGGAACTGGAGGAAAGTCATGGCGGACAAGGCGAACACTTCCCTGGGCGTGGCGGCCGCTCCCACGGCGAACGGTCCGGGCGATGTTCGCAACGTGGTCCTGGTCGGGCCCTCCGGCGGCGGCAAGACCACCCTGGTCGAGGCGCTGCTGGTCGCCGCCGGCGTGCTGACCCGGCCGGGGTCGGTCACCGAGGGCAGCACCATCTGCGACTACGACGACGCCGAGATCCGCCAACAGCGCTCCGTCGGCGTCGCCGTGGCGTCCCTGTCGCACGGCGGCATCAAGATCAACCTGGTCGACACGCCCGGGTACGCCGACTTTGTCGGCGAGCTGCGTGCCGGGTTGCGCGCCGCGGACTGCGCGCTGTTCGTGATCGCCGCGAACGAAGGCGTCGACGAGCCGACCAAGTCGCTCTGGCAGGAGTGCAGCCAGGTCGGCATGCCACGCGCCGTGGTGATCACCAAGCTCGATCACGCGCGGGCAAACTATTCCGAGGCGCTGGCCGCGGCGCAAAACGCGTTCGGCGACAAGGTGTTACCGCTGTATCTGCCGATCGGCTCACCGTCCTGCGAAGGCCTGATCGGCCTGCTGTCGCAGACGCGCTACCTGTATTCGGGCGGCAGACGCACCACGCAGCCGCCCGACCCCGCGGACGCCGACCGGATCGAGGAGGCGCGCGGCAGCCTGATCGAGGGCATCATCGAGGAGTCCGAGGACGAGTCCCTGATGGACCGCTATCTCGGCGGCGAATCGATCGACGAGTCGGTGCTCATCGAGGACCTGGAGAAGGCCGTCGCGCGGGGCTCGTTCTTCCCCGTGATCCCGGTCTGCAGCGGCACCGGCGTCGGCACCCTCGAACTGCTGGAGGTCGCCACCCGCGGCTTCCCGTCCCCGATGGAACACCCGCTCCCGGAGGTCTTCACGCCGAACGGCGCGACGCACGCGACGCTGGCCTGTGATGTCGACGCGCCCCTGCTCGCGGAGGTGGTGAAGACGACGTCGGACCCCTACGTCGGCCGGGTGAGCCTGGTCCGGGTGTTCTCCGGGACCATCAGGCCCGACACGACGGTTCATGTGTCGGGCCATTTTGCGTCGTTCTTCGGCGCTGCGAACGGGAACGGGCATTCGCACCCCGATCACGACGAGGACGAACGCATCGGGGTCCTGTCGTTCCCGCTCGGCAAGCAGCAGCGCCCCGCGGCCGCCGTGGTGGCCGGCGACATCTGCGCCATCGGCAAGCTGAGCCGCGCCGAGACCGGCGACACCCTCTCGGACAAGTCGGAGCCGTTGGTCCTGCGGCCGTGGACGATGCCCGAACCGCTGCTGCCGGTGGCCATTCAGGCGCACGCCAAGACCGACGAGGACAAACTGTCCGTCGGGCTGGGGCGCCTCGCCGCCGAAGACCCGACGCTGCGGATCGAACAGAACCAGGAAACGCACCAGATCGTGCTGTGGTGCATGGGCGAGGCCCACGCCGGCGTCGTGCTGGACGCGCTGGCCAACCGGTACGGCGTCACCGTGGACACGGTCGACCTGCGTGTCCCGCTTCGAGAAACCTTCAGCGGCAAGGCAAAAGGACACGGCCGCCACATCAAGCAGTCCGGCGGGCACGGCCAGTACGCCGTGTGCGACATCGAGGTGGAACCGCTGCCCGAGGGATCCGGTTTCGAGTTCGTCGACAAGGTGGTCGGCGGCGCGGTGCCGCGCAACTTCATCCCGAGCGTGGAGAAGGGGGTGCGCGCGCAGATGGAAAAGGGCGTCCACGCGGGTTACCCCGTGGTCGACATCCGCGTCACCTTGTTCGACGGAAAGGCGCACAGCGTCGACTCCTCGGACTTCGCGTTTCAGGCGGCCGGCGCGCTGGCGTTGCGCGAGGCGGCGGCGGCGACCAAGGTGACCCTGCTCGAGCCGATCGACGAGATCTCGGTGCTGGTGCCCGACGATTTCGTCGGCGCGGTGATGGGCGACCTGTCGGGGCGCCGCGGGCGCGTGCTCGGCACCGAGGCCGCGGGGAACGAACGCACGCTGGTCAGGGCCGAGGTGCCGCAGGTGGAGCTGACGCGGTATGCGATCGACCTGCGTTCGCTGGCGCATGGGGCCGCGTCGTTTACCCGTTCTTTCGCCCGCTACGAACCCATGCCCGAGTCCGCGGCAGCCCGGGTGAAGACCACGGCGTGACGCGTCGTCGGCGCAGGTAGTTTCGCCGAGATTGCCGCCCTGGTTGTGCTGGCGTCAAAATCGCGACCTTCACGGCAATCTCGGCGCGCCCCTCAGGGCTAGTTCCCGCGGCCGAATTGGTCGGCCACAGCGCGGCGGTCCAGCGAGCCCTTCGCGGTGTGCGGCAGGGCGGCGGCTTCGGCGAAGGTGGCGGGAATCTCGAAGGCCGCCAGCCGCTCGCGGCAGAACTCCGCCAGCTCGGCGGATGCCGGCGCGGGCGATTGCCGGGGCACGATCACCGCGGCCACCGTCTCCCCGTACATCTTGTCCGGCACGCCGAAGACGGCCACCTCGAGGACGTTGGGATGCGTGGCCAGGACGCCCTCGACGCGCTCCGGCGAAATCTTCTCGCCGCCGCGGTTGATGAGCTCCTTGATCCGGCCCCGGATCGTCAAATCGCCCGCGGGCGACAATGATCCCAGGTCGCCGGTGCGCAGCCATCCGTCGGTGAAGTTCGCGGCGGTGATCGCCGGGTCACCGAGGTAGCCGCGCACCACGGTGGTGCCGCGCAGCCAGACCTCGCCGACGGACCCCGCCGGCAGCGGCCGACCGTCCGGTCCGGTGATCCGGATTTCGGGCCCGGTGGACCGGCCGACGAGACCCGGTGTGGCGGCGGGGTTTTCGCTCTGCCCGGCGCCGGTCGTGGCCACCTGGTGGGTGGCCTCGGTCATGCCGAAGGCGCACACCACCGGCGCCGAAAACGTCTCTTGTAGCGCCTGGGCCGTCTCCGCGGTGAGCGGCGCGCTGCAGCTGCGGATGAAGCGCAGCGCGGCCGGCTTGTTGCTCGCCTGTTCGGTCTTGTTGCGCTCCAACAGGATCTGGTGAATCGTCGGGACGGCGGTGTACCAGGTGGCCCGGACGGCGTCGATGTCGTCCCAGAACGTGTGCGCGGAGAACCGCCCTCGCGCCGGCAGCAGCACGGTGCCCCCGGACGCCAGTGTCGACAGCAACGCGGCGATCAGCCCGTGACCGTGGTAGAGCGGCATCACCGCGACCGTCGCGTCCTGCGGGCCCAGCCCGTAGCCGGCGATGATCGCCTGCACCGATGCGGCGATGTTCTCCTGCGTCCAGGGCACCATCTTCGGCACGCCTGTGGTTCCGCCGGTGAACATGATCATCGCGTCGTCCTCGCAGAGCCCCTGCGGCGTCGAAGCGTCTTGCCCCGGCGGCGTCGCGGCGTCGAGATGCACCGCCGCCGCGCCGGCCTCGACGGTCACCGCGATCGGCCACCGGCGCAGCCCCGGCTCCCCCCCGTCGCCGGGGCCGACGCCGTCGACCAGCACCGCCCGCGCCCCGACCGCCTCGCTTCGGGTGCGCTGCTCGCCGGCGGGCAGGGCCGGGTCCAGCGGAACCACGACCAGCCCGGCGCGCGACGCCGCCAACAACCCGACGACGAACTCGGCGTTGCTGCCGGCACGGAGCGCGACCCGATCTCCTGCGGACAGCCCGCCCCGATTCAGTTGTCCGGCCAGGTCGTCGACGAGGCGAACCAGGTCGCGGTAGCTGACGGGGGTGCGCCCGGCGGTGACGACGAGCGCCGGTGCGTCCGGTCGCCGGCTCGCCGCCTCCTCGACCAGATCGGCGATGGTGTGAGTGCCTGTCTTCATCGCCAAGCCCCTTTCGGTAGATGGGAAAGCTCCTGCTCGAACCATGCCGCGCGACCGGTGTGTCCGTCCAATACCGATCCGCTCACTATCGATAACCGCCGACTATCGATAGACGGCGTGAATCGCTGCATAGCGCCTTAGTCTTGGACACCTGCGCGCACCGGGACGACAGTGATGACTGACCGTAGGTAACTCACCAGGAGGTCGCCACCATGACAGGTATGACCGACGGCTTTCACCTCGTCGTCGATGCCCTCAAGGCGAACGACGTCGACACCATCTATGGGATCGTCGGCATCCCGATCACCGACCTTGCCCGCACCGCCCAGGCGTCGGGCATCCGCTACATCGGCTTCCGGCAGGAGGCCTCGGCCGGCAACGCCGCCGCCGCCGCGGGGTTCCTCACCCGCCGCCCAGGCGTGTGCCTGACGACGTCGGGTCCGGGATTTCTCAACGCCCTGCCCGCGCTGGCCAACGCCACCACGAACTGTTTCCCGATGATCCAGATCTCGGGTTCCAGCAATCGCGCGATGGTGGACCTGCAGCGCGGTGACTACCAGGACCTCGACCAGCTCGAGGCCGCAAGGCCTTTCGCCAAGGCCGCCTACCGGATCGGCCGGATCGAGGACATCGGGCGCGGCGTGGCGCGCGCAATTCGCACGGCGGTCTCCGGTCGGCCGGGCGGCGTCTACCTCGACATCCCCGCCGATGTTCTGGGTCGGGCCCTGGAGGCGTCCGCGGCGGCGGCGACCGTGTGGCGGGTGGTCGACCCGGCTCCGCGACAGCTGCCGGCACCGGAGTCGGTCGATCGCGCGCTGCAGGTGCTGAGGCGGGCGCGCCGACCGCTGATCGTCCTCGGCAAGGGCGCCGCATACGCGCGGGCCGACGACGCGATCCGGAAGTTCGTGACGGACACCGGGATTCCGTTCCTGCCGATGTCGATGGCCAAAGGGCTGCTGCCCGACTCGCACCCGCAGTCGGCGGCGGCCGCGCGTTCGCTGGCGATCGCGCGTGCCGACGCCGTCTTGCTGGTCGGCGCCCGGCTGAACTGGCTGCTCGGCCACGGCGAGTCGCCGCAATGGTCCCGCGACGCCAAGTTCGTCCAGATCGACATCGCGGCTTCGGAATTCGACAGCAACCGGCCGATCGAGGCGCCGCTGGCCGGTGACATCGGCTCGGTGATGTCGGCCCTGTGCGACGCGGTGGCCGCGGAACCCGTCGTCGCGCCCACCGAATGGGTCGACGAGCTGGCCGAGCGCAAAGCCCGCAACGAGGCAAAGATGGTTGAGCGGCTCGCCGAAGACCCGCACCCCATGCGGTTTTACAACGCGCTGGGCGCCATTCGCTCTGTGCTGCAGGAAAATCCGGGGGTCTATGTGGTCAACGAGGGCGCCAACGCGCTGGACCTGGCCCGCAACGTCATCGACATGGAGGCGCCGCGGCACCGGCTCGACACCGGCACGTGGGGGGTGATGGGCATCGGCATGGGATACGCCATCGCCGCGGCGGTGGAGACCGGCGACCCCGTCGTCGCGATCGAGGGTGACAGCGCGTTCGGGTTTTCCGGGATGGAGGTCGAGACGATCTGCCGCTACCGGCTGCCGGTGACCGTCGTCATCCTCAACAATGGCGGCGTCTACCGCGGCGACGAGGCGCCGGCCGGCTCGGCCGCGACGGGGCCGGATCCCGCGCCGACCGTGCTGAACGGGCGGGCGCGTCACGAGCTGATCGCAGAGGCCTTCGGCGGCAAGGGATATCACGTCACCGCCCCCGCCGAGCTGCGCGCGGCGCTGGCCGAAGCGATCGCCGGCAAGGGGCCGTCGGTCATCGACTGCGAACTCGACCCGACGGCCGGCGTGGAAAGCGGGCATCTGGCAAGCCTGAACCCGAGCAGCGCGGCCACGTCGCCGGCGGTGGTCAGCGCCGGCGCGTGATGCCCGACAGTTGCGCGTCGAAGAACTCGCCCAGCTGCAACTGTTGCGCGGACGCAGTGAGCGCACGCGCGACCGGTGAGCCCGGCCCGGAAGCGTTGGTGGCCAGCGCGATCTCGGCCTTGAGCGCCGGCTCGACCATCTCGACCGCGCGGATGTCTCGGGTTTCCGTACCCAGCTGGGACGTCCACAGCCAGGTGTGCGGCACGATGCAGGCCCAATTGCCGGTGGCCACCTGTGCCAATAGCGAAGCGACGGAGTCGGTTTCGACCTGCGGGGTCACGGTGATCCCCTGGCCGGCGAAGGCTTCGTCGATGATCTGGCGATCCCGCATGTCGGCGGACAGCAGCGCCAGCGGCAGCTGCGCCGCCTCGGGCCAGGTCAGCGTCGACGCCCCGGCGGGCAGCATGCTGGCCGTCGAGAGCAGCACGTAGTGCTCCTCGTAGAGCGGCACCAGGTTCACGTCGTGGGCGTCGTCGGCGGCGGAGTGCACTATTGCGGCGTCCAAGTCGAACTCGCGCAGGCGCCGGTACAGCTCGGTGGCGGCCAGCCGGGACAGTATCTGCACCTTCGCCAGCGGATGCGCCGAACAGAACGCCGAGAGAACCAGGGACGCCGTCGTCGAGGCAGTGGGCACCGTGCCCAGCCGAAGCGTCCCCGCGATGCCGGATCGGACGGCGTGCACCTCGGCCTTGAACGCGTCGTGTTCGGCGAGAATCCGTTTGGCCCACACGACCAGTCGCTCACCCTCGGGCGTGAGGCCCTCGAAGCTGTGGCCACGGTTGATCAGCGTGACGTTGAGCTCGCGTTCGAGCTTGCCGATCGCGGCGGACAGCGCGGGCTGCGACACGTAGCACTTCTCAGCCGCCCTGGCGAAGTGGCGCTCCTGGGCGACCGCAACGAAGTACTCCAGTTGACGGAAAAGCACCCGCGGGCTCCTCGGTGTTCGGGCTGGGCCTTGGGGGCACCGGCCTGGCTGAGGCTAACACGGCGCGCCGGGCGTCCCGCCGGGGTTTTCGGCCTTTGCTACCGCGAAAGCCGTTGTGCCGTCATCGGTTCTGCACGGCCGCCGACGGTTTCACGCTTTTCGGGCGAGGGCGGGGTCGTCATCCGGGCCGCAGCGGGGCGGCGACGGCGGCGGGAACCGGGTCCAGCGAACATATCGATGTTTGCTGAAAACCGGAATGCGCCGACAACCAGTAGAATATCGTTGTGTCCGTCCATCCATCGCAAAGGGTAAGCGCCATGCGTCAAGCGGTTCGTTATCTGTTCGTTATGGTAGCGATCATCGGCATGGGCGCGTTGGGCAGTGGCGCCCGCAGCGTGGCCGCCGTCCCGCTGCCCGAGCCGGTCCCGGGGGTTGCCTCAGTTTCCCCGGCTAACGGCGCCCTGGTGGGGGTGGCGCACCCGGTCGTGGTCACGTTCACCGCGCCGGCCACCGACCGCGTCGCCGCCGAACGGACCATCCATGTCACGTCGCCGAGCGGCATGCCCGGCCACTTCGAGTGGGTCGAGAACAACGTCGTCCAGTGGGTTCCCGACCACTACTGGCCCACGCATAGCCACGTCTCGGTCGGTGTGCAGGCCCTGACGACGGGTTTCGACACCGGTGACGAGTTGCTCGGCGTTGCCAGCCTGTCCGGGCACACCTTTACCGTCAGCCGCAACGGCGAAGTGCTGCGCACGATGCCGGCATCCATGGGCAAGCCCAGCCGTCCCACTCCGATCGGGAACTTCACCGCCCTGGAAAAGGAACGCAGCGTGGTGATGGACTCGCGGACCATCGGCATCCCGCTGAGTTCGCCCGAGGGATACAAGATCACGGCGCAGTATGCCGTCCGGGTCACCTGGAGCGGCGTGTATGTGCACTCGGCCCCGTGGTCGGTCGATTCGCAGGGCCACGCGAACGTCAGCCACGGATGCATCAACCTCAGCCCGGATAATGCCGCTTGGTATTTCAACCAGGTCAACGTCGGCGACCCCATTCAGGTCGTGGCCTGAGCGCCTCGCGCGCAAGGCATTCCGCGCGCAAGACCTTCCGCGCGGGTTAGGCGGGCAATCCGCCCTTGATGGCCGCGTCCTGCTTGCGGCCGACATCGGTCGCGACGCCTGGGTCGATGGGATCGTTGGGCGCGCTGTCGAATTCGAGGTTGACGAGTGCCTTGCCCTCGTTGAAGAGCAGCACCGTGATGGCCTGGGAATTGCCCGGAGCGGTGCCGGAGATCATCGCGCCGTTGGAGCCGATATCGATCGGCTGCCAGGTCCCGCTGACCTTGCCCGCGTAGTTGGCCTTGGTGTTCTCGACTCCCGCCGCGGCCACCTTCGGATCGGCGACGATCAGGATCGTGTCGCCGATCCGGCGGCTGTTGTCGGCATTGGCGAACAGTTGCGCGACGCCCGCGGCGTTGTTCGGGTTGAGCACCGGCGGTTGGGGAGTGGTGAAGTCGCCGCCGATGTCGCTGGCCTTGATCAGCAAGTTGCTGTAATCGGTCTGCTGTCCGGGCGACGGGCTCGTCACCGCGCTCGAACTGGTCGGGCCACTGCCCGGTAGCGATGTGGAGGGCGAACTGTGGTGGTAGTCACCGCAGCCGGTGGTTGCGGCGCCGACGACCGTGGCGACCGCCCAGCCGGCGACGCTGATCCGAGCGAGCTCCATGGGTTCCCTCCCTGTCCAGTCCGCGGCGCCTGACGCTACTGCGAAATGCGGGCAGGAACAAGAGCAGGCCACGCCTATGCTGGCGGGGGCGAGGCCTATTCGTGGCGTGAGGGGGAAAGATGACGGCAGGAACGGCGCGAGCAGTACGGTTCGACCGTTATGGGGGCCGCGACGTCCTCTACGTGGCGGACGTGGACATGCCGTCGCCCGGCCCGGACGAGGTCGTGGTCGAGGTTCGCGCCGCCGGGATCAATCCCGGCGAGGCCGCCATCCGAAGCGGTGCCATGCATGACATGTTCCCCGCCACCTTTCCGTCCGGCGAGGGCAGCGACCTTGCCGGGGTGGTGACCGCCGTGGGACCGGGAGTGACGGCGTTTTCCGTCGGCGACGAAGTTCTTGGGTTCAGCTTCCGCCGCTCCAGCCACGCCACGCATACCGCCGTCCCGGTTGATCAACTAATTCGCAAGCCTCCCGAATTGAGTTGGGAGGTCGCGGGTTCGCTGTACGTGGTCGGCGTGACGGCCTACGCCGCCGTTCGCGCCGTCGACCCCAAACCGGGCGAGACGGTCGCCGTTTCGGCGGCGGCGGGAGGGGTCGGCAGCCTCGTCGTGCAGCTCTTGGTCCTGCGCAAGGCGGTGGTGCTCGGTATCGCCGGGCCCGGCAACGCCGACTGGCTACGCGCCCACGGCGTCACCCCGGTCGAGTACGGCGACGGCCTGGCCGACCGGCTGCGAGAGGCGGCGCCCGGCGGGATCGACGCGCTCATCGATCTGTTCGGCCCCGACTACGTCCAGCTCGCCGTGGATCTCGGCGTCGCGCCCGATCGGATCGAGACCATCATCTCGTTCCAGAAGGCCGGCGAGGTCGGCGCCAAGACCGAGGGCAGTGTGGACGCGTCGACGCCGGAAGTGCTCGCCGAGATGGCCGACCTGATCGCCACCGGCACCATCGATTTCGAGGTCGCCGGCAGCTACCCGCTGGATCACGTCGCCAACGCCTTCGAGGAACTCGAAAAGCGGCACACCCGTGGCAAAATCGTGCTGCTGCCGAACGGTTGACTCACAGCGACGTGGCCGGCTCGATGATGCCGGCCTGCACGATCTTGATGATCACGAACACGACGGCCACGACCAGATAGCCCCGCAGGGTCAACAGCCCGGCCCGCCGGATCGGCGACATCACCGGCCTGTCCAGCATGGCGAGGTTGGGGGTCTGCCAGTGCGCCCGGTCCTGCCGGCGCACCGCCCGCCGCTCGGCGCGCGTGAGGAGCGGCGCGTCGTCGAGTTCGTCAACCTCCTCGGGATCCAGGCCACCGCCGAGCGTCCCCGCAACGGCTTCCGCGTCGCGCCGGTCCCGGTGCCACCGGCCAGCGACGATCGCGACGGCCCCGCCCACGATCCCGATCGCGGCACCGACCGCGAGACCGGCCTCGATGGTGCCCGTGGACAGGCCCGGGAAGAAGGTCGTCGCGGTCAGCGCAAGCGACAAGACCACCAGACACCACACGACGGCCCACGCGATGATGTTCTGCCGCACCGTGTTTACCCACGGCCCGAGCACCGCCCGGTCGTTGCAGAGCAGGACCAGGAACACCGTCGCCGAGGGCAGCAGGACGCCCGCGAGGGCCTGCACGCCCTGGGTCACCAGGCCCAGGACATGGTCCGGGCTGAACGCGACGGCGGCGGACACCGCCAGCAACACGGCGTACCCGCCGTAGAACAGCGGAGCCTCGCTGACCTTCCAATGCAGCGAGTGCCGCTTGCCCAACGCGTCACCGACGGCATACGTGGTGGCCAGCCCGATCGCGTTGGCGCCGATCAAGGACGCGTCCAGCAGGATGATCGCGAACAGCGCGCCCACCGTCCCGCCGAGATGCCGGGCCAGGCCCGCGGCCACCGCACCCGCGTCGGTGAAGCCGCCGACGTCGCCGGTGCCGGCCAACCCGAACGCGGTCACCGCCATCAGGGCCGTCGCGCCGACCATGACGACGACGATCCCGATGATCAGATCGGCTCGGGCATAAGCGATCCAGCGGGTAGTGATGCGCTTGTCCACCACATTGGACTGCTGAAAGAACAGCTGCCACGGCGCGACCGTGGTGCCCACTATCGCGACGACGAGCAACAGCACGGTGGAGTTGAGCCCGCCCGGGAACTGCGGCACCAGCCCGCCCGCCGTTCCTTTCAGCGTGGGGTGCGCCATCAACACCATCGGAATGATGAGCACGTTCACCGCGATCAGCAGGAACATCAGGCCCTCCCAGCGGCGGAACGAGCCCCCGGCCACCACGGCGAACAGCAATACCGCGGCGGCCGGGATCGCGATCGCCTTGGGGCAGCCCAAGAACCCGAGTGCCAGTGCTACTCCGATGAATTCGGTGACGATCGTCAGCGCGTTGAGGATCAGCAGATCACCGACGCTGAAGGCGCCCCAGAACTTGCCGAACCGCTCGAAGATCAGCCGCGCGTGGCCGACCCGGGTGACCGCGCCCAGCCGCAGCACCATCTCCTGGTTCACGTACAGCACGGGGATCAGCATTGCCAGCGTCCACAGCAGCCCCATCCCGTAGTTCTGCCCCGCCTGCGCGTACGTCGCGACGCCGCCGGCATCGTTGTCCCCGACCATCACGATCAGCCCGGGGCCGGTGATGACCATCAGCGTCCGCAGCCGCCGCCAGCGGCCACCGCTACCCGGGTGTGCGGCGTCCCGGTGGATGCGGCCGAAGGCGCCGACGATGTCGCCGGCGTGCGCCGAATCCAGCACGGCTTGGCTTGGCGCCTCGGACGTACCCAGGTCGCCGCGGGGCTCGGTCGAGATCGACGTCATCGAATCCTCGCTATCTCCGAACAGGTTCGGGCTCGGGCTAGCGAATCACCGCCGGTTGCCGTCCGGCGGATGGCCGCCCAGCGAGGCCGAGATGACCGCGATCGGCGTCCGCGAGACATAGAGGTTGGCCCGCTCCTGCGGAGTCAGCGTGCTGCGCGCGTGCAGCTTGCCGACCAAGAGTCGGCCGATTCGTAGCATCGACCGGCCGCGTCCCCGCTGCGGACCGGTAAGGCGTTGTGCAACAACAAAAGCCATGATCGTCTCCTGTCGGGAGGTCCGATCGGCTCCTGGCATGACCCTAGGCGCCCGCAATGCGCTTGCTGCGCAGCGGTATTGGTCGCCCGAGGAAATCAGGCGGCGAAGAGAATGCCGGAACCGGATCGGGACAAGACGGAATTGGGATACGGACTGTCGCCGGGACTCATCTCGCCCTCACCTCCTCACGGCCGGGACACACGCGGGTGTCGTCACATTCACCTGAACGGAAGAGGCGAAATGACCGGCGGAGCACCACCGGTCGCACCCCTCTCGTCGGAGCTTCGGCACTGCACGGCGTATCCGAAAGTTCCGGAAGCCACTTGGGCTCAACCCTTGGGTCCGGGAAGAGCTGTCCTGACCCGGGGCGTCTCTCGACGTTCGGGGTCAGTGGCCTGTATCCGTGCAGACGCCTCACCTACCGAGGTGCTTGCCCGTCCATCTTGCACCGCGACCCAATGGGCGTCAAATTACTTTACGCAACCATTACGTTGGTTTCTGTTAACCCACGGGCCCATCGACCGTCGCGACTACGCTCGAAACCATGGCTAATACTTTGCAGGCGCCCAAGGTCGCGACGGTGCTCGACCGGATGTACACCGAAACGAAAAATCAAATGTCGCGGTTGCGGGAAAGGATCGGCGATTTCGACCGGCCGATGAGCGCGCAGGAGCGCGCCGACGCGATGAGCGAGTTTTACATTCCGGTGACACCGGAATCCGGCCGCCTGCTCTACGCGCTGGTGCGGGCGACCCGGCCGGCCACGATCGTCGAGTTCGGCATGTCCTTCGGAATCTCCGCGGTTCACCTGGCCGCGGCGGTACGCGACAACGGCACCGGCCGGGTGGTGACCACCGAGCTCAGCGCCAGCAAGATCGCCGCGGCCAAACAGACGTTCGCCGAGACCGGCCTGGACGACGTGATCACCATTCTGGAAGGAGACGCCCTGACCACGCTGGACAAGCTCGACGGTTCGGTCGATTTCGTCCTGCTCGACGGGTGGAAGGACCTCTACCTTCCGGTGATCGAGCTACTCGAACCGCGCCTGTCGACCGGCGCGCTGATCGTCGCCGACAACGCCAGCGCCGCGGACACCCAGCCCTACCTCGACCGGGTGCGCGACCCGGACAACGGCTACGTCAGCTTCAACTTCCTCGTCCGGGAAAGCGACAGCATGGAAATCAGCTGCCGCACCGGCGATTAGGCGCCTAGCGCAGGGATTCCTCGAGCCAGGGCGTCAGCCATTTCACCCCTTCGGGGGTGAGGTGGACGCCGTCGCTGCGCACCTTGATGCCGTCGACCTTGGTCGTGTAAACGCCGTCCGGGCACAGCTTCTTGTTGAGGTCGAGGATTTGGACGCCGGTGTGCTGGGCGATCGTCTTGCGCAGCATGGCATTCCAGAGGTTGACCCGGTCGGGCTGGTCCTCCGGATACAGCCGGCCGTCCGGCTTCTCACCGCCCCGGCTGTACGGCACCGTCGCCACCACCACACGAACACCGTTGGCGCTCAGGATGTTCAGCGCTCGCTGCAACTCGCCGTTGAGGTAAGCGTCGAAGGTCGGATCGCCGATATGTGTCCATTGCCCCTCGTTGACCCGATCGACCGTCTCCCAGCGGCCGATGATCAACAGCGCGACGTCTGGCTGGTCCTGGCCGAGCTGCGCCGACCACCTGATGGGCCAGCCGTCGCATTCGGGCCGCTGCTCAAGGGTTTGGCCGATGTACCGATAGGGCGTGCCGCGCACCAGGCTGCAGCCGATGACGGTGTGGTCGAGGAACGCGAAGCCGGGCGTCGGCGGCAGGTAGTGCATCCAGGTCCACCCGATCGAGTCGCCGAACACCGAAACGGTGAAGGGCCGGTGGGGATCGCGGGGCGCGGGGCGGCCACCGCCCGGCGGGGAAGGCGAGACCGCGGCCACCGCCGAGACCCCCGGGGGCAGGCCCTCGCGCAGGCCGGGCCCGGTGCCCACCGGGACCACCAACAGCGTCACCGCGGCGGCGCTGGCCACGGTCGCCGCCGCGAGCGGCAACAGCGGCACCCGCGCCGGCCGCCACCGGCGGATCGGTTGTTCGATCAGCCACCAGGACGCGGCGGCGACCACCACCGTGGCGGCGCACCGCGCGCCGAACAGCGGCAGGCCGGACCATCCGGTGCGTTCACCGCTGAGGGCCAAAAAGATCGGCCAGTGCCACAGGTACACGCCGTAGGAGATGGTGCCCAGCCACACCAGCGGACGCAGGGCCAGGATGCGGGCGATGGCGCCGCGCTGTTCCATCGCCACCGGGGCGACCACGAGGACGGACGCGACCGCGACCCCGATCAGCAGGCCGTGGCGAAACTCACCGGCGCGGCCCGACGCGAAGTGGGTCGCCGCCGCCAACCCGGCCACGCCGAGCAGCGGCAGGAAGCGGGCGACCCGCCGTCCCCACCGGCTGCGGATCAGGCACCAGCCGCGGTTCATCGACGGCCAATCCCGCACCAGCAGTGCCGCCGCGGCGGCGCCGGTGAGCAACGCCTCCGCACGGGTGTCGGTGCCGAAATAGATTCGGTCCCTCGTCGAGTCGGAGGCCAGGACGATGGCGAGGGCCGCGGAAGCGAGCGCGCCGGTGCTGGCGATCAGGAAGGTGGCGAACCGCACCCCGCCGACGGTGGCCCGCCGAAAGTACCGGCGGGCCCGCGCGGCCAACAGCAGGGTCACCGCGATGAGCAGGACCGGCCAGATGAAGTAGTACTGCTCCTCCACCCCAAGCGACCAGGTGTGCTGCAGCGGCGACGGCGGGGCGCCCTGGGTGAAGTAGTCGGTGTTTTGGGCGACGAACCGCCAATTCGCCACCCACAGGAACGCGGCGATCGCGTCGGCGCGTAATCCGGTGAGCGACTGGCTCGGCAGGAGCTCGCGGGCCGCGCCCACGGTGAGCACCATCAGCACCAGGGCAGGCAGCAGCCGTCGTGCCCGCCGAATCCAGAAGCCGGTCAGCTCAATTCGGCCGGTGCGCTGGAGCTCGTCGAGCAGCAGCGAGGTGATCAGGAATCCGCTGAGGACGAAGAAGATGTCGACGCCGATGAACCCGCCCGCGACACCGGGGATGCCGCCGTGCCCGACGAGCACCAGCGTGACCGCGATCGCGCGAAGCCCGTCCAGCGCCGGAATGCCGCTGCGCCGTTCGGGTTGATCCCAGATCGCGATCCGGCCGGCGCGGCGCACCGGGGCGACCCATCGCGGCCGACGAGCAGAACGCGCCGGTGCGGGGTTCCTCCCGCCCGGTTCAGTGTCCGCCGTTAACGCGCCCTGGCCCATGCCGATGCGTCGCTGCCCCTCCTCGTGATCGCAGCCAGCCTAGTTGCGCGGGAGCCCGGATAGCCGGAAAGACACGCGCGTCCGGGGCCGCATCAGAGGGGAAATCGGTTACGTATCCCGTTGAAGCGCTCCCACATCAGCGCGGTGCGTTCGGCGCTGGTGACACGCGCGGTTTCCGGCGGTAACGCGCGCGCGAGGTCGGCGTGTTTGACGAGCCGGGTCGTCAGCGTCGCGGGCTGACCCGCGAGCATGTGCCGGTAGGTGAGGTTCCCGCGCTCGAATCCCTGGGTGTCGATCCAGTTGTGCAGGCCCGGGTCCCGGTGCGCCAGAATCAGTCTGACTTTGCCGTCGTGGTCGACCGATGCGCGGCTCGGGGTGTAGCTGACCGGTCGGTAGAGGAAGTCCATGCTGGTGAAGTAGGCCCCCATGTTCGTGATCATCCACAATCCCTCGTGGGCGTCGAACTCGACGATGAGGGCGTCGTCGGGGCCCAGTTCCCAGTACATGTTGGCGGCGGCCCGGCCGCGCTTGGCGTCCGCGTCGGACGCGTCCGGGCGAGGGAACCGGTTCGGATGTTCACCGTCGACGCCGCCGTGGGTGAACGGGAACTCGGGCCAGTCGCTCATCAGCCCGGTGACGAAATCACCCGCCCAACGCATGGCCGCGACCATGGTGTCGGGGGTGGGCAGCGGCTTCGGCGAGGTCATGTCGACGCGCTCGATCCGCATCCGGGCGGGACGCTCGTCCCAGCGGTCGAAGCCCTGGCGGATGAACAGCTTGCGCGACTGCGCGGTGGTCGGCAGCCAATTCGGGCCGCGCTCGGGGCCGCCGATATACAGCTCGAAGGTGCCGTCCGCCTCGACTCGGAGCTGGTGGCCGAGCAGGTTGACCTCCGGCACGTCGCCGAACGGCTCGTGCAAGACGTGCGGGCCGTCCGGGCGGGCCCCCTGCACGGTGATGTTGAAAAAGGGCGCGGTGCCGCGGGTTCCGGTGATCCGGTAGGTCGAATCGCCGTCGATCCAGGCCTGCTGGTAGGTGAAATCGGCGCAGTCCCCGCCCAGTTTCCTGGTCGGGTTGCAGAAGGCGTGCAGCACCGGATAGCGCGTGTCGCGGGTTTCCAGGGCCAGATCGAACGCCTGCCCCAGGTTCTGGGTGAGGAAGCGGAACGCGTCGGCGCGCTGCACGCCGGAGGGCGCGTTGAAGTCTTTGAACGCCTGCTTGCCGGCGGCCTTCAATCGCTCGCAGAATTCGTCCCACGCGCGGTCGAGCGCCGCGTCGTCCGCCCCGTCACCGAAAGCCACCGCACCCCTTCCTTTCTCGGCTGCTCAGCCGTCGAGCCCGTCGAGCATCGCGCGCACCGTTGCGCACGCCCGCCCGGCCGCCGCCAACCTGCCCTCCGCGTCGATGCGGGGGCCGAGCAACTCCAGGTCGAAACCGAACCGGTAGCCCCCGGCCAACGCCTGGGCCACGAACGATTCGACCGGAATCACGCCGTCGCCGGGTACCGCGCGGGCGGGTAGGGCCCGGTCGCCCAGCACGTAATCGCTCAGCTGGATCAGTTGCGTGCGGGGCAGCGCCTGCCGCAGCAGGCCCGCGAGATCGGCTTCAGCCCAGCAGTGAAACAGGTCGATGCAGATGCCGAGCCCCGCCAGCTCGGCGAGGGTGATCGTGTCACGCAGGCTGTGCGCGAAATGGATGTCGGCGTAGAGGCTCGACGCGTTTTCGATGGCCAGGCCGACGCCGGCCTGCCCGGCCTGTTGCACGCACGGCTCGATCGCGCCGCAGAACCGCTCGGCCGCCTGCTCCCAGGTGAGCCCGTCTCGGCCGCCGGTGAGCAGGTAGATGCACCGCGCACCCGTCGTGGCGGCGGCATCGATCAGCCGGGACAGGTCCGCCCCGGCGCGGAACAGGTGGTAGACCGCCTCGACCGCGTACCCTTCGGCGCGGATCAGGCGCCCCAAGCCGGGGTCGAGGAGTTGGGTGTCGAGGATGCTGAGGTGTCGCAGGCCAAGGGCCGTCCAATTCTGGTGCAGCTCATCGGTATCCGCCCCGAGGAACGTCACGTTGTGGACCGATAGCGCGCGCACGGGAGTCTCAATCCCGCTTTTCGATGCTGACCCCGAACCGCTCCCGGAAGGGCGCGAACTCGGCATGCAGGTCGTCGAGGTTCTCGCCGATGTCGGTCAGCAGCCGGGTGGAGTAGCGGAACTTCCCGTAGCGATCACCGCGGTTGTACGCCAGGTAGTCGCGCATCGACGCCTCGGCCTCGCCGGTGAGGGCCCGCCCGCAAAAGGCGTAGTAGCGCCCGACGGTGGCGACCGGGTCGGCGATGAAGTCGGCGTAGGGGATGTGCAGGATCCGCGGGTCGTCGACCAGCGGGTTGGTCATGGTGTTGGCGATGCTGGCCCGGGTCATCTCGAGGTGCTTCTTCGCCTCGACCGCGAGATCGATGGGGCCGACGATGCCGTCGAGGATGTCGGCCATCATCATGGTGCGTGACGCCGCCACCTGGACGGGGTCGCGATGCAGCCACAGCAGGTTCGCGTCGGGATAGGTATCGAAGAGCTCCTTGAGCCGAAAGCCGTGAAACCCCTTCAGCACCCAGTACTTCCGGGGCCGGTTGTATTGAAACTGCTGCAGCATCGCCTTGTGCAGGCGGTACTGCGCGGCCGGGTCCGTCGGCAGACCACCGACGAGGGTCTGCATCGGCACCCGCCACCACGCCGTCGGGGTCATCACCCGGAAGTCGAAGGCCCAGGTGCGCTCGTCTTCGGGCAGACCGTCGCCGAGCATGTCGTTGTACGGGTGGCTGAGCAGCCACTTGGGCATCTTCGCGTTGATCTCGCGCCAGTCGGCGTCGGCCCGGGCGCGGCGGGGGTCGTCGGGGCGGGTGGTGCCGGGCGGCGGCGACGGGTACATCACCTCCCAGAACCGCAGCGCGCGTGCGTGCGGGTCCACCGCCATCAGGGCGTGCACGAGCGTGGTTCCCGAGCGCGGCTCCCCCGTGACGAACATCGGGCGATCGATCACCTCGGCACCGATCGGATAGCGGTTGCGGTCCTCGATGAATTCCAGGCGCGACGTCAGCAGCCAATGGCACACCCCTTCGGCCTGTTCAATGCCGTTGGCGTCCATGCCGATACCGTTCAAGTGGTCGACGGCCAGGCGGAACCGCTGCGGCAGTGTCGGATCGCCATAGTCGTCCCGGCCCGCCTCGGCCTGCGCGCGGGCAAGCATCGCGTCCGCGTCGAGTCCCGCCGTCACGGTTGCCCGCCACACAGAGTCAACAATTCGTCCTCCGTCTTGCGCACGTTGGCCGCCGACGCGGCGCTGAACTCCAGTCCGGCCATCGCGCCGTAATCCAGGATCTTGGGAACCCGAAGCCCGGCATCCACATACGACTTGATGATTCGGGCGACCTGCCGCGGTGTGCCGTGCGGCACGACCGCCCGGATCGCCTCCGGCTTGACGCGGCCGAGGAAGTCGAGGATCCGTTCCCGCGTCAGCGTCGTCGGGTCGATGTCATGAAAGCCGCCCCAGTCGTCGCCCATCGGATGGTCAAAGCCGAAGCGGCGCAGCACTTCCGCGGACACCTGCAACAGGAACGCGGCCACCAGCGGAGCGCGCAGGATCCTTTCGATCGCGTCGTCGTCCTCGCCGATCAGGCACACCTGCACGTAGCACGGCGTGATCGCCATCGGGTCGCGGCCGGCCCGTTCCGCCGATTGCCTTACCGCGCCGAGCATTTCGGCGTAGTGCTCGGGGGTCCACGCCCCGGCCGGCCACCAGCCGTCGGCGTAGCGCCCGACGATGTCGAGCATTCGTGGCCCGCTGGCGCCGATCCAGATCGGCGGGAAGCGCCCATCGTAAGGCTCGGTGTCCAGGCGGGCGCGATGCAGCCGGTAGAACCTCCCCTCGAAGTCCACCGGACCGTCGCTGTCCCACAGCAACCGGATGACCCGCAGCGCCTCCTCGAAGCGGCCGACGGGCCGGGCGAAGTCGAACCCGTAGGGCACGATGTTTTCGCTCTCGCCGCTGCCCAGGCCCAGGATGAATCGCCCCCGGGACAGATGGTCGATGGTCAGCGCGCTTTGGGCCAGCATCGCGGGGTGGCGGCGCACCGTGTCCACCACGCTGGTGGCCAGCGGCACCCGTTCGGTCAGCACGGCCGCCGCCGCGGCGACCGCCATGCCGTCGAGGTGGCGATGCGGCGACGGCGACGACGTTGCGAGGTCGGTGAACTCGGGCGTCCACAGCGCGTCGGGCCAAAAGCTCACCATGTGATCCGGCAGCCAGATCGAGTGGTACCGACCGGTATCCAGCTCCGCCAGGCCCGACAAGTTCAGCGGGAGGGTGGTGCGCACGAACGCGGCGGGCGAAACCCTCACCTCGCTACCCACTCCGAGTTCAGGGCGAACTCCGACAGGTACCTGGTCGAGCTCCAGCCGCCGTCGACGACGATCGTCTGCCCGTTGATGAAACTGCCACCGGGCGAGCACAGGAACGCGACGGTGCTGGCGATGTCGTCGACGGTGCCCAGCCGCTGATGCGGCGTCAGCTCGGTGTTGATCTTGCGAAATCGCTCGTCCTGCAAGCGCTTCTCGACCATGGGTGTCACCGTGACGCCGGGCGCGACGGCATTGCAGCGGATGCCGGCGGGGCCGTACTGGCAGGCGATGTGGGTGGTCAGGGCGGTCAGGCCGCCCTTGGCGGCGGAGTAGGCGCCGCCGCGCAGCCCGCCGACGACCGCGAAGGTCGACGTGATGTTGATGATGGCCGACTCGGGCGCCATGTGCGGCAGCACCTCGCGCGCGAGCCGAAACGGCGCCCGCAGCATCAAACCCAGGAAGTAGTCCAGTGTTTCGTCGTCGGTTTCGTGTACCGGTTTGGGGTTGCCGACTCCGGCGTTGTTGATCAGGAAGTCGACGTGGCCCCAACGGTCGACGGCGGCCTCGACGATGCGCCGCGGCGCGTCGTCCTGGGTCAGGTCGACGGCCAGGGTCGCGACCCGAGCCGGATCGGCGATGGAGGCCTGCAGCTCGGCCAGTCGGTCCTCGTCGCGGCCCGTGCCGAGGACCGCCATTCCCATCTCGGCGAGTCTCTTTGCGCATCCCAAACCGATGCCGCTGGTTGCGCCCGTGACGATAGCGACCTGCATCTCACCCATCCTGTGCTAAAGCGGCCCTGATCCGATGTTTGAGGATCTTGCCCGCGTCGTTCTTGGGCAGTGCATCCCAAATGACCA
Source organism: Mycobacterium sp. E2327 (assembly GCF_001672675.1). Classification (NCBI taxonomy): domain Bacteria; kingdom Bacillati; phylum Actinomycetota; class Actinomycetes; order Mycobacteriales; family Mycobacteriaceae; genus Mycobacterium; species Mycobacterium sp. E2327. The sequence continues at coordinate 45,244 of NZ_LZKE01000242.1, read as the reverse complement.
CCTGCTCAGGCGCCTTGAACTTTGCGACACCCTTGCTTTGCAGCAGGGCGAGCAGGTCGGCGACGCACGGCTCCGACTCGCGCCGGTCCGCCGAGGGCACGATCACCGCGCACGCCCGTTCCCCGGTTCGCTCGTCGGGCAGCCCGACGACCGCGATTTCGGCGATGCCGGGGTGCTCGGCGAGCAGGTCCTCGACTTCCTTGGCCGAGATGTTCTCGCCGTTGCGGATGATGACGTCCTTTGCCCGCCCGGTCACGAGGAGGTATTCGCCTTTCAAACCAGCTGAGACCCAGCGGCCGAGGTCCCCCGTGCGGAAAAACCCTGCGGCATCGAATGACTCGGCATCGTCGTGCGAATGCCGGTATCCGAGCAGCATCTGCGGGCCGCGGACACAGATCTCGCCGTCGCCGTCGGATGCCCAGTCGTGGGCGGCGAGCTTGATCTCGGCGATGCCGGCCCGTCCGTCGGTGTCGGCGGCCCGGTCGGCTTCGTCCGGCCGGGGTGCGCCGACGGTCGCGACGGGCACCTCGGTGCAGCCGTACACCCGGGTGACGACCGCTCGGTCGAAATAGTCTGCGGCGCGCCGGATCAGCGACGGCGACACCGAGGCGCCGCCGCAGATGAACACCTTCAGGTCGGGCAGGTGGCTGCCGGCGCGCTCGGCGGCGGACAACAGCTGCTGCAGGAACGGTGTCGCCCCGGCCATGTGGGTACAGCGTTCGCGATCCATCAGCGCCACGGCCGCCGCCGGATCCCACCGGTCCATCAGCACCGCGGTCGTGCCCAGCAGCAGCGGGCATTCGAACGCGTAGATCGACCCGCCGATGTGGGCGATGGGCGACGGGACCAGGAACGCATCGCCCGGCTCGATGTTCCACTGGTCACGGATCTGACTGATCAGCGCGTGTATCGAATTATGGCTGTGCAGAACGCCTTTCGGGCGCCCGGTGGTGCCCGACGTGTACAGGACCATCCGCGCGGCGTCGGGATCCAGCCGCGGCAACCGCGCGGGATCCGGCGGACCCTCCAGCAGCGCCGGATACGGCGTGTGCGCACCGGATTCGCCACGCAGCACCACCACCTCGGGCGCGGGGTCCATCGCGGCGGTGACGCGTCCGAGCATCGCGGCGTAGTCGTGACCGCCGAAGCGGTGCGGGATGAAGATCATCGCGGATTCGACGTCTTCGAGGATGAAACGCAAATCGTGGTCGCGCAGCGACGGCAGGATCGGGTTCACCACCATCCCGGCCAGCGTCGCGGCCAGGTAGACGACGGCGGCCTCGTGCCAGTTCGGCAGCATGAACGACACCACGCTGCCGGTCGGCATGCGCGCCAGCAGGGCGTTGGCCAACCGGGTCGCCTGGCTGTCGAGCGCGGCGCAATCCAGCCGAGTGTGCCCGTCCACCAACGCCGTTCGCCGTGGCGTGGTCTCCGCGGCCGTGCGCAGCGAGTCCGCCAGCGTGGTGCTGACCCACAGCCCACGCCGGTATGCCTCCGCCGCGAATGGCGCGTCTCGGTGGGCCCGGGCTGTCACGTCCGTCGGCCTAATCATTCACGCGGCGCATGGTCATCGCGTACCGGAAGCTCGACGACAGGTGAGTGTTGACCGTTACCTGGGCGACCTCGTCGTCGGAGGTCTTGTAGGTGCGCCGCATCTGCAACGCCGCCGTGCCCGCCGCGGCCCCGAGGCCGTCGGCCAGCTCGGGCGGCAGCAGCACCGCGGCGATCTCCTGGCGCAGCTCGGCGATGCTCACCCCGAACAGGTCCTCGATCAGCGGAAAGATCGGGCCGGTGTGGCGTTGCAGCAGCCGGCCGACCGCGGCGAAATCGCGGTTGATGTAGTACTCGGTTCGGCACAGGGGCACCGAGGCGCCCTCGGCCCGCCGGTAGCCGCGGACGGACAACCACTGCGTGCCGGCCGGCAGCCCGGTCCGCGCGGCGAGTTCGTCGTCGATCTCCACCATCTCGTTGGTCTCGATGGTCAGTTGCGCGCCGGACGCGAACGCGAGCAGGTCGTCGATCGACATCGTGTCCTGCGCATAGGAACTGGTCGCCGGCCGGGGGACCACCCGGGTGCCCGCGCGGGGCCGCGACGCGACCAGGTTGTCCTCGCGCAGCCGGCGCAGCGCTTCCCGCACGGTGTAGCGGCTGACCGCGAATCGCTCGCACAGCTGGTGCTCGGTCGGCAGCTGCGAACCCACCGGGTACACGCCGTCGACGATCTCTTTGCGGAGCGTTCGCGCGATCTGCAGATAACGGTGCTCGCTCGAGATCGCCTGGGACATCAGCGGCCATCCGGCGATCGGCGCACCGCCAGCACGCTGCCGTCCCCGTCGGCCGAGACGTAGAGCGTCCCGTCGGCCGCGGCGGCGATGCCGGCGAAGGGGCCCTGCGGGCCGGAAAACGGCGGCATGCCCTTCAGCGGCTTGGGCACCACCCCCGCCGGGGGTCCGACCGGCAATCCCGACGCGATGGTCCGCCGATCCTTGGTGTTCATGTCGAACGCGACCAACTCCCTGGCGCCGGCGTCGACGATGTAGAGCACGCCGTCATGCACGCAAATGCCTTGCGGGCGTTGCAGATCGGCGACGACCGTGTCGGTGGCCGAGCCGTTCAGTCGGATCACCCGTCCGGCGCCGGCCTCCGCGACCAGGCATGCCCCGTCGCCGCCCACCGCGACGCCTACCGGCTCGCGCAGTCCGGCGGCCAGCGTGTCGACGCCAGCCGAGCGAACCGACAGCACCCGCCCGGTGCCCAATTCGGCGACGACGAGGCCACCCTGCCCGACCGCGATGCCATAGAGCTGGTCGAAACCGTCTGCCAGCACCTCGGTCTCGCTCGCCGCCGGGCGGTAGCGGCCGACCTGGCCGCCCGAGGTGGTGACGACGAACTCGCCCGATCCACTCGACGCGACGCCCCGCAGGAAGCCGGGATAGCCGGGACTGAACAACATCCCGACGGTCTGCAACGACCCGTCGGGCAGGGCGACATAGAAGTACGTGCCGTCGGCGACGTAGAGCCGCCCGTCGTGGCCCACGGTCAGATCCAGCGGCCAGTTCAGCCCGCCGGGCAGCACGGTTCGCGTCGAACCGTCGGGCGATATCTCGGTGATCTCACCGGTGAAATTGGACGCCAGCACCCGGTCGCCGACCAGGGTGCAGTTGTCCAACCCCGGACTCAGCTGGGCCAGCAGCCGTTGCTCGCCGCTGCGCGGGTCGATGCGCAGCACCTGCCCGCTGGCCACCTGGGTCGAGACGATGTAGCCCTGCGGGTCGAACTTGACCGAGTCGGGCACGCCGAGATCGCCCGCGACGCACTGTGGTTCGCCGCCGTCGGGATGAACGCGCCAGATCTCGTTGGCGCCCATCACCGGGAAATACAGCATTCCGTCCGGCCCGACCTCCATCGCGTTGGGTGAGGGCACGCCGTCCAGCAGCACCCGCGGCGGCCCGCCGTTCAGGTCCGGCTCCAGCAGCCGCCCACCCTCGCGGCATTCGCCGATGAACAACCGGTCGCCGTGAAAGGTGATCCCGTTGGCCGAAGGAACGTCGTCGCGCAGCACCCGGGTCCGGCCGGCGGCGTCGCGCACGCTGACCCGCCCGTCCATCACCTCGGTCGCGTACAGGTTGCCGCGCGAGTCGAACGCGACGTCGTCGGGGGCGACGATCTCGCCGCCCTTGGCGCTGATGACCGCCAGTTCCCCGGTGCGTGGATCCAGCGCGCTGATCTGGCTGCCGGTCACCTGAGCGATGTACACGCGCCCGTCCGGGCCGGTGCGCAGGCCGTTGGCGCCGAAAAGGCGGCTGGGCGGAGTAACCCGGTCGAGTCGCCAGCCGTCCGCGACGCCGATCGACGGCGGTACCGCATAACGGGATGGCTGCGTCGCGATGGCCATATCCTGCCGAGGTCCTTCCGTCAGCCGTGTGAGCTGGACGCTATCAAGTTGTTCTAGTCCAGACAATAGCCGCCAAAGCATCACCGCTTGGCCTTGACAGCACGCTTCGCCGATGGGAATAGTGTTCTCCGAGGGACAGAACGCGGTACCTTGTCCGGACAAAGCGGCGCAGTAGATAGCAGGTCATGGACGATCTTCTCGGGCTAGACGGGCGCGTCGTCGTGGTTTCCGGCGCCGGCGGCGGCGGCATCGGCACCACCGTCACGGCCATGACCGCCCGGGCCGGTGCGACGGTGATCGCGGTGAGCCGGTCGAAGGAAAACCTGGACGAGCACGTCGCCCCGCTGGCGCAACAGGGCCTGGCGGTGGTTCCCGTCGCGGCGGACGCGTCGACGGAGGAGGGCATCGCCACGGTGATCGACCAGGCGCGGCGCGCCGACGGCAGCCTCTACGGTCTGGTGAACGTCGCCGGCGGCGCCGAGCCGTCGACGTGGATGCCGTCGACGCGGGTGACGCGCGGCGACTGGCGCAAGATCTTCACCGACAACCTCGAAACGGCGTTCTTCATGAGCCAGGCCGTGGCGGCCGAACTCGTCGCGCACCAGCGGCCCGGGTCGATCGTGTCGATCTCGTCGATCAGCGGAATGAACACCGCGCCGTTCCACATCGCCTACGGGACCGCCAAGGCCGCGATCGCGGCGATGACCCGGACGATGGCGCTCGAGCTGGCGATGTCCGGGATCCGGGTGAATGCCGTGGCGCCCGGCGTCACCGAGACGGCGGCCTCGCGCACCTACGTCGACGAGGACCCGGACCGGGATCGGCAGGCGATCGCGATGGGCCGGCGCGGCCGGCCGGAGGAGCAGGCCGGCGCCATCCTGTTCCTGCTCTCGGACCTGTCGAGCTACATCACCGGCCAGACGCTGCTCGTCGACGGCGGCCTCGACCTCAAGTGGAGCCACCTGGGCGCCGACAACACCTCGCTGTTCCTCAAGGACGAATCCTTCCGCGCGGCCATTAGGAGGATGTCGTGACTGACACGGAAGTCCAAGCGACCGAAGAACTTTCGAAACCCATGACGATCGGCGTCGAGGCCTACATCAGCGCGGACTACGCCCGCGCCGAGCGCGACAAGCTGTGGCGCAAGGTGTGGCAGCAGGTCGGCCGCGTCGAAGAGCTGCCCGAGGTGGGCAGCTACCTGACCTACGACATTCTCGACGACTCGATCATCGTGGTGCGCACCGGCCGTGACGAATTTCGCGCGCACCACAACGTGTGCATGCACCGAGGCCGAAGGCTGATCGACACGCCGCAGGGCGCGAAGAACGCCTGCGGCCGCACCCGCAAGTCGTTCGTGTGCGGATTCCACGGCTGGACATACGGTTTGGACGGGGCGTGCACTCACATCCGCGAGCAACAGGACTGGCAGGAGGCGCTGACCCCGGAGAACACCCACCTTCGGCCGGTCAATGTCGACACGTGGGGCGGCTGGTTGTGGATCAACATGGACCCCGACTGCGAGCCGCTGGCCGACTACCTGTTCCCCGCCGCCAAGATCCTCGACCCGTTCGGTCTGGAGAACATGCGCTGCAAATGGCGCAAATGGCTGAATTTTGACTGCAATTGGAAGGTGGCGCTGGAGGCGTTCAACGAGACCTACCACGTCTACACGACCCATCCGGAGTTCAACAAGTTCGGCGAATTCAAGGGTTGGGCCAAGGCGCAGGGCAAGCACAGCAACATCGGCTATGACGCGCCGGACGACCTCGCCGCGACCAAGTCCAAGATCCGCCTCGGCACCGGCGCCGATCCCCGCGTGTCGACCGCGGAGATGCAGATCTACACGATGGAGGAAACCAACACCTCCACCACCGAGACGCTGGTGAACGCCGCCAAACGACTCGTCGACGAGCTGCCCGAGGGCACCCCGGCGGACAAGGTCCTCGAGCACTGGCTGGCGTCGGCGCGCCGCGACGACGAGGCCCGCGGCGTGATCTGGCCGACGATCCCGCCCGACATCCTCGGGCAGGCCGGCACGGCGTGGCAGATCTTCCCGAACTTCCAGATCGGTCAGGGCCTGACGGTTGCGCTGTGCTACGGCGCCCGGCCGGACCCGGGCTACAACCCCGACAAGTGCATCTTCGAGGTTTCGGTGTTCGAACTGTTCCCGAAAGGCGAAGAGCCGCAAACGGAGTGGGAATACACGCCGGTCGGTGACCCGCGGTGGCGCTCGGTGTTGCCCCAGGACTTCTCCAACATGGCCGCCGTGCAGCAGGGCATGAAATCGCTGGGCTTCCCGGGCACCAAGCCGAACCCCTACCGAGAGCGCAGCACCGTCAACCTGCACTACCAACTGTCGAAGTACATGGGCACGGGTACGCCGAGAGAGATTCAATGACGAATTTCGACACCTGTGGGCCGACCGACACCCCACAAGACATCGACATCGACGCGCTCCGTGAAAAGTATCTGCACGAGCGCGACAAGCGGTTGCGCCCCGAAGGATCTAAGCAATATCTGGAACTCAAGGGCGATTTCGCCGAGTTCTCGGAGGTCGATCCGCACACGCCGGTGACTCCGCGCACGCCGATCACCGAGGACGTCCAGGTAGCGGTCCTCGGCGGTGGCATAGCCGGGCTGCTGGCGGGCGCCTACCTGAAGAAGTCTGGCGTCGACGATGTTCACGTCATCGAGATGGGCGGCGACTTCGGCGGCGTCTGGTATTGGAACCGTTTCCCGGGAATCCAGTGTGACAACGACGCGTACTGCTACATCCCGATGCTCGAAGAACTCGACTTCATGCCGAGCAAGAAGTTCGCCGACGGTGCGGAGATCTATGAACACTGTCGCCGCATCGCCAAGCATTTCGGACTGTACGACGGGGCGATCTTCTCTACCCAGGTGCGCACGCTGCGCTGGGATGACGCGATCAAACGCTGGCGGCTGCGGACCAATCGTGGCGACGACATCCGCGCCCGATTCGTGGTGATGACACAGGGCTCCTACAACCGGCCCAAGCTGCCCGGGATCCCCGGCCTCAAGGAGTACCTGGACGCCGGAGGCCACGCCTTCCACTCGGCGCGCTGGGACTACGACTACACCGGCGGCGACGCCAACGGCGGACTGCACAAGCTTGCCGACAAGCGGGTCGCCCTCGTCGGCACCGGGGCGACCGGTGTTCAGTTGGTCCCCCACCTGGGTCGGGATGCCCAGCATTTGTACGTATTCCAGCGGACACCCTCATCGGTGGACGAACGCGGAAACGAGCCCACGAATCCGCACTGGGTGGAATCGCTGCAGCCGGGATGGCAGGCGGAGCGCAAGCGCAATTTCCATCGCTGGTCGCCGTTCGAGGGCGTGGTGTTCGATGCGGCCGATCTGGTGTGCGACTTCTGGACCGAGCTGGGACGCAACATGACTGCGCGCATCGCCGCCAGTGACGACCCCGCGTCGCTGGGAATCGAACAGATCATGGCGATCCGCGAGGAAGAGGACTACAAGATCATGGAGCGGCTGCGCCGCCGGATCGCCGACATCGTCGATGACCCCGATACCGCCGAAGCGCTCAAGCCCTACTACCGGTTCCTGTGCAAGCGACCGTGCTCCAGCGACGAGTACCTGCCGACGTTCAACAATCCCAACGTCACGTTGATCGACGTGTCGGAGTCCAAGGGCGTGGAACGGCTCACGGAGAACGGCATCGTCGCCAACGGCGTTGAGTACGAGGTCGATTGCGTGATCTTCGCCAGCGGCTTCGAGATCTCCACCGAGATCAGCCGCCGCTACGCCATGGATGCGATCGAAGGCCGCGACGGGACGTCGCTCTTCGACCACTGGCGCGACGGCTACAAGACCTTGCACGGCATGACCACTCGCGGCTTCCCGAACCAGTTCCACACCGGCTTCCTCCAGGGGGGCGTTTCGGCCAACACCACGGCGATGTTCGAACAGCAGGCCGAACACATCGCCTACATCATCTCCGAAGCCATCAGGCGCGGCGTGACCACCGTCGAACCGAGTCAGGAGGGTCAGGACAACTGGGTCGCCACGATCCGGGAACTCGCGATCGACAACTCGGCGTTCGAAATGAGCTGCACGCCAGGCTATTACAACAATGAGGGCGGCGGGGGCGGGGAGGGCATCCGCTCGTTTCTCGGGGAGCCCTACTCGCCCGGCTTCTACGCGTTCGACGACCTGCTCAAACAATGGCGTGCCAAAGGCGACCTCGACGGTCTGGTCCTCGGAACATAGATGGCCGACTTGAGATTTGACGGCAGGGTGGCGGTGGTCACCGGGGGAGGCCGCGGGCTAGGCCGCTCCTACGCCGTGCTGCTGGCGTCACGCGGCGCGAAGGTCGTCGTCAATGACCCCGGGGGCGGCCTCTCCGGGGACGGCGCCGACGCCGGTCCGGCCGACGACGTGGTGCGTGAAATCCTCGCCGCCGGAGGGCAAGCCGTCGCGAGCACCGATTCGGTGGCGACCGCGGAAGGCGGCAAGGCGATCATCGACGCGGCGCTCGAACAGTACGGTCGCCTCGACATCCTGATCCACAACGCCGGCAACGTCCGTCGCGGCTCGCTGAAGGAGATGAGCTACGAGGATTTCGATGCCGTGCTCGACGTGCACCTGCGGGGCGCGTTCAACGTTGTGCGGCCGGCGTTTCCGGTGATGTGCGATGCCGGCTACGGGCGCATCGTGCTGACGTCCTCCATCGGCGGCCTATACGGAAACCACGGGGTGGCCAACTACGCGGCCGCGAAGGCCGGCGTGCTCGGGCTGTCGAACGTCGCCGCGCTCGAAGGTGCGGCCGAGGGCGTGCGGTGCAACGTGATCGTCCCGGCCGCGGTGACGAGGATGGCCGATGGCATCGACACCTCGGCCTACCCGCCGATGGGCCCCGAGCTCGTCGCGCCCGTGGTGGCCTGGCTCGCCCACGACACCTGTTCGGTGACCGGCGAGATGTTCATCGCGCTCGCGGGCCGGGTCGCGCGGGCGGTGATCGCGGAGAGTCCCGGCGTGCACCGGCCGGCGTGGACGGTCGAGGACGTCGGCGCGCACCTCGACGCGATCCGAAACGTCGAGGCGCCGCTGATCTTTCCGGTGGTGCCCGACGGGCACGGCCAGCACATCCGCTACAGCTTCGACCTCGCGCGCCGTTCCAGCGATCGGGGCGTGCTGCATGGCTAGCCGGGCGGGCGCGGGACCGCTGGCCGGCATTCGGGTGATCGACCTCACCGCGATGGTGATGGGACCGTACTGCACCCAGATCATGGCCGACATGGGCGCCGACGTGATCAAAGTCGAACCGCCCCAGGGCGATAACACCCGCTACATCTCGGTCGGTCCGGCGCCGGGCATGAGCGGGGTGTTCGTCAACGTGAACCGCGGCAAGCGCAGCATCGTGCTGGACCTGCGCACCGACGAGGGAACGCGGGCGCTGCGCAGCCTCGTCGAGACCGCGGACGTGTTCATCCACTCGATGCGCGCCAAGGCGATCGCCAAGCTCGGCTTCGCCTACGACGACGTCGCCGCGATCAACCCCGCGATCGTCTACACCAACTGCTACGGGTACGGGCGGCGCGGACCGGAACGGGACCGGCCCGCCTACGACGACACCATCCAGGCCGAATGCGGCCTGCCCGCGGTGCAACAGCAGCTCACCGGTGAGGCCGACTACGTCGGCACCATCATGGCCGACAAGGTCGCCGGGCTGACCGCGCTGTACGCGACGACCATGGCGCTGTTCCACCGCGAGCGCACCGGCGAGGGGCAGGAGGTCGAGGTCGCCATGTTCGAAACCATGGCCTCGTTCATGCTCGTCGAACACGCCAACGGCGCCCTGTTCGACCCTCCCCTGGGCCCGGCCGTCTATCCGCGCACGGTGGCGCCCAACCGCCGTCCCTACCGCACCAGCGACGGCCACATCGCCGCGCTGATCTACAACGACAAGCACTGGAACGCGTTCGTCGACGCCGTGCGCCCGCCGTGGGCCAGCGAGCTGTATTCGACGCTGGAAGAGCGCGCGCGCCACATCGACACCGTGTACGGGCTGGTGGCCGAGACGATGAAACAGCGCTCGACCGCGGAGTGGCTCACGCTGTTCGGCGAGCTCGAGATACCGGCCGCGCCGCTGAACACGCCCAGCGCGTTGTTCGACGATCCGCACCTCAACGCCGTCGGCATGTTCCAGACCGTCGACACCCCGCACGGGCCGGTGCGGTTTCCCGGCGTGCCCACCTGGTTCTCCCGGACACCGGGTCGCGTCGCCGGGCCGGCGCCCGAACTCGGCGCCGACACCGCCGAAGTGCTCGCCGAAATCGGCACGAGCAGACACAGAATCGCACGAAATAGTCTGCCAGAGGGCGATTTTGCGTCTGCTCGCGAGGGAACGGAGTTTTAAACATGGCTGTGCCCGTCTACAAGCGCATCCTCGACCTGTTCGAGGTCGAGGGCGTGAACACGCTGTTCGGCATCCCGGACCCGAACTTCGTGCACATGTTCACCGAGGCCGACGCCCGCGGATGGTCCGTGGTCGCACCGCATCACGAGCTGAGCGCGGGCTTCATGGCCGAGGCGGCGTCGCGGATGACGGGCAAGCCCGGCCTGTGCATCGGCACGCTCGGACCCGGCATGGCCAACATCGCCGGGGCGATCCAGTGCGCGAAGGTCGAGAACTCGCCGGTGATCTTCATCGGCGGCCAGCGCGCCCGCATCACCGAGCGCCGGGTCCGGCGCGGCCGCATCCAGTTCGTCCGGCAGGAACCGCTCTTTGCGCCGTCGGTCAAGTACAGCGCGTCGATCGAGTACGCCGACCAGACCGACGAGATCATTCACGAGGCGATCCGCCGGGCCATGTCGGGAACACCGGGACCCGCCTACATCGAGTACCCGTCGCACGTCATCCTCGAAGCGCTCGACCTGCCGGATCCGCTGCCGCCCAACAGGTATCGGCTCGTCAACCAGACCGCGGGTGAGCGCGAGGTCGCCGAGGCGGCCAAGCTCATCCGGGCGGCCGAAAGCCCGATCCTGCTGGTCGGGCACGGGGTCCACACCTCGCGGACCGGTGCGGCGGTCCGGGAGCTGGCCGATCTGATGGCCTGCCCGGTGATCCAGACCTCGGGCGGCACGTCGTTCATCGACGGCCTACAGGACCGCACCTTCGCCTACGGGTTCTCGCCGGCGGCCGTCGAGGCGGTGGTGAAGTCCGATCTGTGCGTCGCGCTCGGCACGGAGCTCGGCGAACCGAGCCACTACGGCAGGAACCGTCACTGGGCACCCAACGACGCCAAACGCAAATGGATTCTGGTCGAACAAGATCCGGTGGCCATCGGCGTCAACCGACCCATCGACATCCCCCTGGTCGGCGACCTTCGCGGTGTCGTGCCCCAACTGGTGAACGCGCTCCGCGACAAGCCGAGAAACGCTTCCATCGACCTCGACCGCTGGATCTCCGAGGACGCGGCGGAGCTGGCGCAGCTTGCGGAGAACGCGCCCACCGGCCGCACCCCGATCCACCCGGCGCGGTTCGTCGTGGAGGCCACCCGAGCGTTCCCGAAGGACGGCATCCTGGTCCGCGACGGCGGCGCGACCGTCATCTTTCAGTGGACCTACTCGCAGGCCAAGCCGCGCGACGTCATCTGGAACCAGAACTTCGGGCATCTGGGCACCGGCCTGCCGTACGCGATCGGCGCGTCGGTCGCCGAGGGCGGCAAGCGCCCGGTGATGCTGCTGACCAGCGATTCGGCGTTCCTGTTCCACATCGCCGAGTTGGAAACCGCTGCGCGGCAACAGCTTCCGCTGGTGTGCGTGGTGGGCGTCGACCACCAATGGGGCCTCGAGGTGGGCGTCTACAAGCGCACCTTTCCACAGCCGTCACCCCAGCCCGGGGTGCATTGGAGCAAAGACGTCCGCCTGGACAAGGTCGCCGAGGGCTTCGGCTGCCACGGCGAGTACGTCGAAAAGGAGGACGAGATCGGCCCGGCGATCGAGCGGGCCTACGCTAGCGGCAAGGCGGCCGTGGTCCACGTCTGCATCGATCCGAAGGCGAATTCCGAGGAGATGCCCAAGTACGACGAATTCCGCACCTGGTACGCAGAAGGCACCCAGTAGGTAGTAAGGAGTAGTCATGCGCGAGTACTTGAAGTTCTACATCGACGGCCGCTGGGTTGACCCGGTGCGGCCCAACACCTTCGACGTCGAGAACCCGGCCACCGAACAGGCCGCGGGAAAGATCTCGCTCGGCTCGGCCGCCGACGTCGACGTGGCGGTGAACGCCGCCCGGCGCGCTTTCGACGGCTGGTCGCAAACCACCCGGGAACAGCGCCTCGAACTGCTGGAGGCGATCCTCGCCGAATACGGCAAACGGGCGGGCGATCTGGCCGACGCCGTCACCGAGGAAATGGGCGCGCCGCCGTCGCTGGCCGCCGGCCCGCAGGTGCAGCTCGGGCTCGGTCACCTGGTGACGGCGATCGACGTGCTGAAGAACTTCCAGTTCTCCGAACAGCACGGGGCAACGCTGATCGCCAAGGAGCCGATCGGCGTGTGCGGGCTGATCACGCCGTGGAACTGGCCGCTCAACCAGATCGCGGTCAAGGTCTACCCGGCGTTGGCGACCGGGTGCACGATGATCCTGAAGCCGTCCGAGGTGGCGCCCTTCTCCGCCTACATCTTCACCGAAATCCTCGATGCGGCGGGCGTCCCGGCCGGGGTCTACAACCTGGTCAACGGCGACGGCCCGGGCGTCGGCGTCGCGCTGGCCAGCCACCCCGATATCGACATGGTGTCGTTCACCGGGTCCACGCGTGCGGGTGTCGAGGTGGCCAGGAACGCCGCGACGACGGTGAAGCGGGTGACCCAGGAACTCGGCGGCAAGAGCCCCAACATCGTCCTCGACGACGGGGGCTTCGCCGACAGCGTCCGCGCCGGCGTGGCCAACATGATGCCGAATACCGGGCAGAGCTGTAACGCCCCGTCGCGCATGCTGGTCCCGAATTCGCGGATGGCCGAGGCCATCGACATCGCACGCGAGGTCGCCGAGCAGGTGCAAGTCGGTAATCCCGAGGACAAGAGGGCGATCGGACCGGTGGCCTCACAGGCGCAATTCGAAAAGGTCCAGGGCCTGATCCAGAAGGGCATCGACGAGGGCGCGACCGTCGTGGCCGGCGGCCCGGGCCGGCCGGACGGGCTGGACAAGGGTTACTACGTCAAGCCGACCGTCTTCGCCAACGTCACCAACGACATGACGATCGCGCGCGAGGAGATCTTCGGCCCGGTGCTGTGCATCCTCGGCTACGACGACCTCGACCAGGCCGTGCAGATCGCCAACGACACCGACTACGGCCTGGCCGGCTACGTCTCCGGGGCCGACCTCGACAAGGCCCGGGAGGTGGCCCGCAAGATCCGCGCCGGCTGGGTGACGATCAACCACGCCTTCGACATGAACTCGGCGTTCGGCGGCTACAAGCACAGCGGCAACGGTCGCGAGTGGAGCGAGTTCGGGTTCCACGAATACCTCGAGGTCAAGAGCACCCTGGGCTACGCGCCCCAGAAGGGATGAAGCACGGATGTTTTCCGCGGTTTTGATCGACAAGGGCGACCAGGGACAGACCGTCGGGGTCACCGAGCTGGACGAGGCCCAGCTGCCCGACGGTGACGTCAGCGTCGACGTCGAGTACTCCACGCTGAACTACAAGGACGGCCTGGCCATCACGGGCAAATCGCCCGTCGTGCGCAAGTTTCCGATGGTGCCCGGCATCGACCTCGCCGGCGTGGTGAGCGAGAGCAGCCACGCCGACTGGAGCAAGGGCGACCGCGTGGTGCTCAACGGTTGGGGCGTCGGCGAGACGCATTGGGGCGGCCTCGCTCAGCGAGCCCGCCTCAACGGTGACTGGCTGGTGCCCCTGCCCGCCGCCTTCACCACCCGCCAGACGATGGCGATCGGCACCGCCGGCTACACCGCCAGCCTTTGCGTCGAAGCACTCCTCCAGCACGGGGTCACCCCCGATCAGGGCGAGATCCTGGTGACCGGCGCGACCGGCGGCGTAGGCACCGTCGCGATCGCGCTGTTGACCGCGGCCGGGTTCAAAGTGGCCGCGGCCACAGGCAAGTCGTCGGAAGAGCAGTTCCTCCAGCAACTCGGCGCCGTGACGGTGCTGGACCGCGCCGAGCTGAGCGAGGCCGGCAAGCCGCTGCAGAAGGAGCGTTGGGCGGGCGTCGTCGACACCGTCGGCAGCCACACCCTGGCCAACGCCTGCGCGCAGACCCGATACGGCGGCGCGGTCACCGCGTGCGGCCTGGCCGGCGGCATGGACTTCCCGGCAACCGTCGCGCCGTTCATCCTGCGCGGTGTCTCGCTGCTCGGCATCGACAGCGTGATGGCGCCCAAGCAGCGGCGGCTGACCGCCTGGGAACGCCTGGCACGCGACCTGGACGCCGGCGCGCTCGATGCGATCGCCCGGGAGATCGGGTTGGGCGAAGCCATCGCGTCGGCCGGCGAGCTCATGGATGGCAAGGTGCGCGGCCGGATCGTCGTCGACGTCAACCGCTGACGGGAGCGCGATGACAAAGAAGACGACCAAGCCCGCGGGCGCCCACCTCGATCTGTCCGACGTCGATCACCGGGTCGGCAAGCCGATCGGCGGCGGTCAGTTGTGGGATCCGTGCAGCTCCTCGGACATTCGGCGCTGGGTGATGGCGATGGACTATCCCAATCCGCTGCACTGGGACGAGCAGTTCGCGCGCGAGTCGAAGTTCGGTGGCATCGTCGCGCCGCAGTCCATCGCGGTAGCCCTGGACTACGGGCACGGCGCGGCGCCGGCATGTGTCGGCCACGTCCCGAACAGCCACTTGATCTTCGGCGGCGAGGAGTGGTGGTTCTACGGCTGTCCGGTTCGGCCCGGGGACAAGTTGTTCCAGGAGCGCCGGTTCCACGACTACAAGGTGACCGAGACGAAATTCGCCGGGCCCACGATGTTCTCGCGCGGCGACACCGTCCACAAGAACCAGCACGGCGCCCTGGTGGCGCGCGAGCGTTCCACCGCGATCCGCTATCTGTACGAAGAAGCCACCAAGCGTGGCATGTTCGAAAATCAGCTCGGCGAGATCAAGCGCTGGACGCAAATGGAACTGGAGGCGGTCGAGCGGCTGCGCCGCGAGTGGCTCGAGTCCAACCGGCTGGGTGTTTCGCCCCGCTTCGACGAGGTCAAGGTCGGCGACACGCTGCCGCGTCGCGTGATCGGCCCGCACAGCATCGCCAGCTTCACCACCGAATACCGGGCGTTCCTGTTCAACATCTGGGGCACCTTCGAGTGGGTGGCGCCTGCGGGCGTCGAGGATCCCTGGGTCTATCAGGATCCCGGCTGGGGCAAGGACTTTGCCTTCGACGAAGAAGACGCGAAGATCGATCCGCGCAAGCGCGACGGGCTTTACGTCGGTCCGTCACGCGGACACATCGATGCCGAGCGGGCCAGCGAGGTCGGCATGGCGCGCGCTTACGGCTACGGCGCCACGATGGGCGCGTGGTGCACCGACTATCTCGCGTACTGGGCCGGCCACGACGGCTTGGTGCGTCACTCCAAGGCCGATTTCCGCACACCCGCCTTCGAGGGCGACGTGACATATTTCGACGCCGAGATCGTCGACAAGCAAACGGAGTCGGCCTGGGGTGTGCCGCTGGTCCAGGTGAAGCTGCGGCTGACCAACCAGAACGGCGAAATGCTGGTCGGCTGCACGGCCGAGGTGGAACTCCCGTTGTAGCCATGGCCGACGAGACGGATCCGCAAGCGGCACAGGTTCTTTCGATCGTTTCCGGGCCACCGCTGTCGGATGAGCCCGGGCTCGGGTCGCTCACGCTGCCGGGCTTCCTGCACGACGTGGCGCGGGCGTACGGCCCGCGCGAGGCGTTGGTGTGGCGCACCGCCGACAGGGTCACCCGGTGGACGTACGCCGAACTCTGGGACCGTGCGGTCGAGGTGGCGCGCGCGTTGCGCGCGTGCGGCGCGGGCAAGGGCACCCGCGTCGGGGTGTTGATGACCAATCGGCCGGAATGGCTTGCCGCAGTGTTCGGCACCTCCTTGGCCGGGGGCATCGCCGTCCCGTTGAGCACGTTTTCGACGCCGCCCGAACTGGACCATCTGATCCGGGCCTCCGCCATCGCGGTGCTGTTGTTCGAACGCAGGGTGCTGACGAAGGACTTCGCCGCCGTGCTGGCCGAGCTGGACCCGGCGACGTACCCGTACTTGCGCAAACTCGCGCTCGTCGGTGACCCGGCGCCGGGCATCGAATCGTGGCCCGAGTTCCTGTCGTCCGGCCACGACGAGCCGCGCGAGCTGGTCGAGGCGACCGCCGCGGCGGTGTATCCCAGCGATGCCGCCGTGTTGTTCTTCTCGTCCGGCTCGACGAGCAAGCCGAAGGGCATCCTCGGCGCGCACCGCGGGGTGTGCATACAGCTGTGGCGATTCCGGCGCATGTACGGGTTCAGCCCGGACGACCACGTTCGCGGCTGGACCGCCAACGGCTTCTTCTGGTCCGGCAACTTCACGATGGTGCTCGGATCCACACTGGCCAGTGGCGGGGCGCTGGTCCTGCAATCGACGTTCGACGCCGCCGAGGCGCTCGAGCTCATGGCGGCCGAGCGGGTGAACTTCCCGTTCGCGTGGCCCCACCAGTGGGCCCAGTTGGAGGGCGCGCCCAACTGGAGCACGGTGGACCTGAGCAGCGTCCGATTCGCGGATTTCAAGACCCCCATCGCCCACCATCCGACGGTCTCGGGCGAGTGGCACGAGCCGGGCCACGCCTACGGCAACACCGAAACATTCACGATCACAACCGGTTATCCCGCCAACACCCCACCCGAGGTCCACGCGGACAGCTTCGGGGTGGCGCTGCCCGGTGTGACGTTGAAGATCGCCGACCCGCTTACCGGCGGCACCGTTCCGCGCTGCCAGGCCGGCGAGATCTGCGTCAAGGGGCCGACACTCATGCTCGGCTATCTCGGCACCCCGCTCGACGAGACGCTCGATTCCGAGGGCTTCTTCCCGACCGGCGACGGCGGCTACCTCGACGACGAGGGGCGGCTCTACTGGCAGGGCCGGCTGACCGACATCATCAAGACCGGCGGCGCCAACGTCTCCCCCCGCGAAGTCGACGAGGCCCTCATGACGCAGCCGGGCGTCAAGGTTGCCCAGACCGTCGGCGTTCCGCATCACACGCTCGGGGAGATCGTCGTCGCCTGCGTCGTGCCGCACGACGGCGTAACCATCGACACCGCAGAGCTTTTGGCGCGCCTGCGGCAACGATTGGCGAGTTACAAGGTGCCGCGCCACGTGCTGTTCTTCCGCGAGGACGAAGTGGCGGTGACGGGCAACGCCAAGATCAAGGCCGGCGAGCTTCGGGAACTGGCCGTCAAGCGACTGACCGAAGCAGGAGGTTTGCCATGAAGTGTCGTGCCGCCGTGCTGCGCGGCGTCGGCGAGGACTGGGAGGTCCGCGAGATCACTCTCGACCCGCCACGCAGCGGCGAGGTCCTGGTGCGGATGGCCGTGGCCGGCATCTGCCATTCCGATGACCACGTGTTTACCGGCGACGTGGTGCCCACCCCCGAGGTGCTGGCCGCGAGCGGTCAGCCCGCGCCGGACTGGTTCCCGCTGCTGGGTGGCCACGAGGGCGCCGGCGTCGTCGCGGAAGTCGGGCCGGGCGTGACGACGGTGCGGCCCGGGGACCACGTGGCGCTCTCGTTCATCCCCGCGTGCGGCAGCTGCCGATTCTGCGTCAACGGTCAAAGCTACATTTGCGATATCGGCGCGAGCCTGTTCGTGCGGGAGATGCCCACCGACGGAACGTGCCGCCGCCACCTCGGCGACGAAAACCTGTTGGCGTATGGCCAACTGGGGACGTTCGCGGAATACGCGGTGCTGTCCGAGAGGTCCGTCATCAAGATCGACGACGCGGTACCCTTCCACGCCGCCTCCCTGGTCTCCTGCGGTGTCAGCACCGGCTGGGGCTCCGCGACGGTCTCGGCGGGCACCGAGCCGGGGGACACCGTCGTCGTCATCGGCGCGGGCGGCGTCGGGATGAACGCCCTGCAGGGCGCGCGCGCGGTCGGCGCAAAATATATGGTCGCGGTGGATCCCGTTGAATCCAAGCGTGATTCGGCCAAGATCTTCGGCGCCACGCACACCGCCGCCTCCGCGCAGGACGCGATCCCCTTGGTCCGAGAGATCACCGCGGGCCTGATGGCCGACCGCGTCGTCGTCTGCCCCGGCGTGGTGCACGTGGACCTGATCCCGTTGGCGATGACGCTGCTTCGCAAGGGCGGGGTCTGCGTGCTCACCGGCATCACCCCGTACACCGAGCCCCCGACACCGTTGGTCCTGCAGGAGATGACGCTGTCGGCCAAACAACTCCGGGGAGCCCTCTACGGCGGGATGAACCCACGCACCAGCGTGCCGCTGCTGCTGTCGTTGTATCAGGCGGGCGCGTTGAAACTCGACGAGCTGGTCACCCGCCACTATGGGCTCGACCAGATCAACGAGGCGTTCGCGGACCTGCGCGAGGGGCGCAACATTCGCGGGATCATCGATTTCGCGGGCGCCTAAAACACCGCCCGTTCAGCCGGATTCGAAGTGGCGCCGGATGCCGGCCAGCATCTCGGTATGCGCTTTGACAGCCTCCCGCGTCGTCATCGCGGCGAGCGGCCGGGGCGCGGCGATCCGGATTCGCTCGGTGACGCGGGTTCCGCCGTCGATCGGCGCGAAGCTCACCGTTCCGCGCAGCCGCACGCCCGGCGACTGATCGGCCTCGGTCGTCACCTCGCCGTCCGTGCGGACCTGCAGCCGCGCGCGATAGGTGATCCGCATGGTGAACGGCCCCAACGGAATCCGGTCCACCACGGTGTAGCTTTGCAGGTAGCCTTCCGGCGTTTCGGCGCGCGACGTCGACTGTACGGACACGATCAGCGGATGCACGAGTTTGATGTTGTCCAGATCCACGTAGAAATCGCGGACGTCGTCGGGCGGCGCGGGGACATCTTCGGACAGCTCGGTTTCGGCGTGCGCCGTCCACCAGCTCACAGGTACAACTCCGCCGCGAGAACGCCCGTGCGCCACCAGATCAACGCCGCGAACAGAACCGATACCAGAACGGCCACCGAGGCCTGGATCAGGTTGCGGCGTTCCCTCGGCGCGTAAACGTAAGCCGCGGCGACCAATCCGCCCGTGACCAGCCCGCCCACGTGGCCCTGCCAGCTGATCCGTTCGGAACTCACGGCCGGAGCCACGAACGTATAGAGCAAATTGATCACGATGACCGCGACGACCCAACGCATGTCGAGGTTGAGCCGCTTCGCCACCACGAATGTGGCCCCGAAAAGGCCGAACACCGCTCCCGACGCGCCCGCCGTCGCCGTGTTCAGCGTGATCAGGTAGACCAGCACTGACCCGCCCAGCAGGCTCAGTGCGTACAGCGCGCCGAACCGCAACCGCCCGAGCAGCATCTCGAGGGGCGGGCCCACGACGTACAACGCCCACATGTTCAGCAGCAGATGCGCGGCGCCGTAGTGCACGAACGCCGAGGTCACCAAGCGGTACAGCTGGCCGTCGGCGACGGCGGGTGGCCACAGCACGAGCTGACTTTGCAAGCCCCGCACCGACATCTGCAGCGCAAACACTCCCACGTTGATCGCGATCAGCGCAAAAGTGATGACCGGCGTGCCGGTCCGCTCCCGCCCGCCGAATTGCGTGCGGGGCTGACGAATGCTTCGGGCACCCGCCTCCACGCATTCCACGCATTGGTGACCGACCGCGGCCGCGCGCATGCAGTCCGGGCAGATGTAGCGCTCGCAGCGGTTGCAGCGCAGATAGGTCTGGCGACCGGGATGCCGGTAGCACGTCGGCGCTTCGGCCTCCGGTGGCCTGGGTGCAGTCATCGCACTATTCTCACCGTTTCCCAGGTTGCCGCGGTGCCTTACTGTGTTTTCCGTGAGGTCACCGAATGTGACTGAGGTCCGGGCCGGCGTCGTGGAGCGCTACCTGGAATGCCTCGCCGCCCACGATTGGGACGGCCTCGCCACCACCATCGCCGACGACGGACTGACCCGGGAGGGCCCGTTCTGCGACGTCGTCGAGGGCAAGCAGCACTACGTCGCCTACCTGCGCAAGGTGTGTACGACCCTCAAGGGTCACCGGCTGGAGGTGCAGCGGGTCTCGCACGTGAACGATCGCCTTTCCTACGTCGAGTTGACCGAGGCGTTCGAGATCGACGGCGCAAGCGCGACGTGGCCCGAATGCATTCTCTTCGAGCGGAGCGACGACGGGCTGATCTCTCGCGTCAGCGTGTTCTTCAAGCAACGCTCGCCCGACACCGGCTAGAGGTCTATTCCCTCACCCGCGGAATTGACCTACCGTGTTGGGATGGAGGAAGCAGGAACCCCGGAGTCGGTGCCGGTCGAGAAATTGCACTCGGGCGACCCGATCACCGATTGTGGTCAGCGGTACATAGTTCTCGAGTCGAAATCTCTCGGCGATAGTTGCGTGGTCCTCGAGCTGGAGTCCCGGGTGAACCATCAGTTGCAGGTCATCGAGAAGTCCTTCCCGGCCGGGTATGAGGTCGGCAGGGCGAATCACCGGATCTTGTAGACCTTTTATCCAAGCCGAATGCGCGAGTAGCCGTCCGACGGCTACCGCGCATTTGTGTTTTCTGTCCGGCTGGTACTTCGGCCCTTCCCGAAACACCTTCTGCGCCAATGGGTTCGGCGCGACTCGTGACCGCGTCGTTCCGACGACGCCTCCCCGAGATTTCTCCGCCGCCACGTGTTCGCCAGGTTTGGCCTGCCGCCAACCCGGTAATCTTCCTGCCAGGAAGCAATTGCAACCCTGGCAACCGAGCGAGTCCGACGCGCCCCACTCGCTGGTGTAACCGCACGGCCGGGTCACCTGTGGACAGGCCGCTGACACGCCAGGATCATTAGGCGCGGGCAGACGGGTTTGAAGGGTGACGGAATGAGGATTCCGGGTGTAGCCAGCGTCGTTGCTGGCGTGACCGGCGGAGCCGCGCAGGTGGTACGAGCCGGCGTCTCTACTGCGGCCGGCGCCGCGGGCGCGGTGCAGATGTTCGCCAGCCCGGTGATGGAATTGGCCAGCCCGGTGGTTTCGTCGATGGCCCACACGACCGGCCGGGCGATCGGCATCAGCGCCGCGTCCAACGGCTCCTCCCCCAACGGTGTCGCCCCGCCGGTGCGCTGGCACAGCGGGCGCCGAGTGCATCTGGACCTGGATCCACTGCTGCCCTTCCCCAGCTGGCACGAACACGCGGCGGTGGTGGAGGAACCGGTTCGCCGGATTCCGGGCGTCGCCACGGCCCACGTCGAGGGCGCGCTGGGCCGGCTCGTGATCGAACTCGACAGCGACGCCAACGCCGAGCCTGTCCTGGACGAAGTCCGGGACACGGTGTGCAGCGTGGCCGCCGACCTGGCTTTCACCGGACCCAAGGCGATAAGCCGCACCGCGCCGTTCGCCGACCCGGGTAACCCGTTGGCGATTCTGGTCCCCTTCACCGCGGCGGCGATGGATGTCGCGGCCATCGGCGCCGCGGTGACCGGCTGGCTGGGCCGCCTGCCCGTCGCGCCGCGCAGCGCGCGCGCCGCGGCCGCCCTGCTCAATCACCAGCCGCGGGTGGTGGCCGTCCTGGAGTCGCGGCTCGGTCGCGTCGGCACCGACATCGCGCTGAGCGCCTCGACGGCCCTGGCCAACGGCCTGACCCAGGCGGTGGGCACGCCGATGCTGGACCTGGCTCAACGCGGCCTGCAGATCTCGGAGGCGTCGGCCCACCGTCAGCGCTGGCGGGAGCGGGAGCCGCAGCTGGCCTCGCCGGATCGACCCCAGGCGCCGGTGGTGCCCGTCATCTCGTCGGCCGGACCCAGCTCGCAGGCCCCGCGGCACAACTGGGCCGCCGCGGCCGCCGGCGAGGTCTCGCACGTGGTGGTCGGCGGGGCGATCGACGCCGCCATCGACACCGCGAAGGGTTCCATGGCCGGCCCGGTCGAGGAGTACGCCGATCAGGCCGCGAACGCCTCGCTGATCGCCGCGGCCGGCGCGCTGCTGGCCGGCGGTGGCACCGAAGACGCGGCCGGGGCGTTGCTGGCCGGCGTGCCGCGCGCCGCGCACGTTGGCCGTCAGACCTTCGCCGCTGTGCTGGGGCGCGGCCTCGCCAACGCCGGGCAACTGATCCTGGACCCCGGCGCGCTGCGCCGACTGGATCGGGTCAAGGTGGTCGTCATCGACGGCGCGGCGCTGCGCGGCGACAACCGCGCGGTGCTGCAGGCCAGAGGAGACGTGCCCGGCTGGGACGAGGACCGGGTCTACGAGGTCGCCGACGCGCTGCTGCACGGTGAAGAGGCGCCCGACCCCGACCCCGACGAGTTGCCGGCCATCGGGGCGCGCCTGCGCTGGCTCCGCGCCCAGGAGCCGTCGGCGACGCCCGCCCAGGGCCTCGAGCACGCCGACCTCATCGTCGACGGTGAACGCGTGGGCGGCGTCGATGTGGGATGGGAGGTCGACCCGTTCGCGATCCCGCTGTTGCAGACGGCCCACCGGACCGGGGCGCGGGTGGTGTTGCGCCACGTCGCCGGCACCGAGGACCTGACCGCGAGCGTGGCGGTGAGCCACCCGGCGGGCACGCCGCTGCTGCAGTTGGTCCGCGATCTGCGGACGGACCGCGGGCCGGTGCTGCTGATCACCGCCGTGCACCGGGACTTCGCGTCCACCGATACGCTGGCGGCCCTGGCCGTCGCCGACGTCGGCGTGGCCCTGGACGATCCGCAGGCCGCGACGCCGTGGACCGCCGACATCATCACCGGCACCGACCTCGCCGCGGCGGTGCGGATCCTTTCGACGCTGCCGGTGGCTCGGGAGGCCACCGAATCGTCGGTGCGCCTGGCCAAGGGCGGCAGCACGCTGGCCGGGTTGCTGCTGGTCACCGGCGAGCCCGGGACCGCCAATCCGTTGGCGGTGCAGCGCTGGCTCAACCCGGTCAACGCCGCCGCCGCGGCCGCGTTGGTATCGGGCGTCTTCTCGGCCACCCGGGCGCTCCGGTTGCCGGACCCCACGCCGCAGCCGCTGACCGCCTGGCACGCCCTGGATCCCGAAATCGTCTACTCGCGGCTGGCCAGCCGCACGCGTCCGCTGGCCGTCGAGCCCGGGGAGGCGCCCTGGCGGCAGGTCCTCGACGACCTCTCCTACAACCCCCTCGTCGCGCCGCTGCGAGGCCCGGCCACCCGGGTGGGGCGGCTGCTGTCCGCGACCCGGGCCGAGCTCGCCGATCCGCTCACCCCGATCCTGGCGGTGGGCGCGGCGGCCTCGGCGATCGTCGGCAGCAACGTCGACGCGCTGTTGGTCGCGGGCGTGATGACGGCCAACGCTATCGCCGGCGGGGTGCAACGGCTGCGGGCCGAGGCGGCGGTGGCCGAACTGTTCGCCGAGCAGGACCGGCACGCGCGCCGCGTCGTCCTGCCGACCGTGGCGACGGCGCGCCGCCGGCTCGAGGCGGCCCGTTCGACCGAACGGACGGTGACGGTGAGCGCCAAGTCGCTGCGCCCGGGCGACATCATCGACCTGGCCGCCCCGGAGGTGGTGCCCGCCGACGCACGCCTGTTGGTGGCCGAGGACCTGGAGGTCGACGAGTCCTTCCTCACCGGTGAGTCGCTGCCGGTCGACAAGCAGGTCGATCCCGTCGCGGTCACGGACTCCGACCGGGCCAGCATGCTGTTCGAGGGCAGCACCATCGTCGCCGGCCGCGCCCGGGCGATCGTGGTGGCCACCGGCGCCGGCACCGCCGCGCAACGGGCGATGTCGGCGATCGCCGACGTCGAGTCGGCCGCCGGGGTGCAGGCGCGGTTGCGGGAATTGACCAGCAAGGTGCTTCCGCTGACGCTTGCCGGCGGCGCGGCGGTGACCGGTTTGGCCCTGGCGCACCAGGGTTCGCTGCGTCAGGCGGTCGCCGACGGCGTCGCGATCGCGGTGGCCGCCGTCCCGGAGGGACTCCCGCTGGTGGCCACCCTGTCCCAGCTCGCCGCGGCCCAGCGGTTGTCGCGGCGCGGCGTGCTGGTCCGCACCCCACGCGCCGTCGAAGCGCTGGGCCGCGTCCAGACGGTGTGCTTCGACAAGACCGGCACCCTCACCGAGAACCGCCTGCGCCTCGTCCGGGCGGTGCCGCAGGAGACGAGCGCGGACGGCCCGTTCCCGGATCCCGCCGAGCCGCGCGCCGCCGAGGTGTTGCGCATCGCCGCGCGCGCGTGCACCCAGCCGCACAACGGGCAGGGGCACGCGCACGCCACCGACGAGGCCATCCTGACCGCCGCCAATTCCCTTGATGGTCAAGCGGATTCGGAGTGGACCGTGCTCGCCGAGGTGCCGTTCGAGTCCAGTCGCGGCTACTCCGCCTCGATCGTCACCGCCCCCGCCGCGACGGCGGAGCCGATGCTGATGGTCAAGGGCGCCCCCGAGGAGATCCTGCCGCGATGCCGGTTCGCCGAAGGCAACGGGGACCAAGACCATGCCGAGTCGTTGGTGTTGAGTCTCGCCGGTGAGGGCCTGCGCGTGCTGGCGGTGGCCCGGCGCAACTGGGACCGCGGCACCGCCGAGGAGGACACCGACGCCGACAGCGTCGACGCCGCCGCGCACGACCTGGAGCTGGTCGGCTTTGTGGGCTTGGCCGACACCGCGCGCCCGTCGGCGCGGCCGCTGATCGAGGCGCTGGTGCAGGCCGGGCGCCGGGTCGTGCTGATCACCGGCGACCATCCCATCACCGCCCGGGCGATCGCGCGTCAGCTGGGGCTGCCGTCGGATGCCCGTGAGGCCACCGGGGCCGAACTGGCCGCGCTCGACGAGGACGCCCGGGCCAGACTCGCCGCCGACGTGCAGGTGTTCGCCCGCGTCAG
Organism: Mycobacterium sp. E2327; assembly: GCF_001672675.1. Classification (NCBI taxonomy): domain Bacteria; kingdom Bacillati; phylum Actinomycetota; class Actinomycetes; order Mycobacteriales; family Mycobacteriaceae; genus Mycobacterium; species Mycobacterium sp. E2327. The sequence goes on along the minus strand of NZ_LZKE01000242.1, from coordinate 20,421 downwards.
CCCCGAGCAAAAGGTGCAGATCGTCGCGGCGTTGCAGCACAGCGGGCAGGCGGTCGCGATGGTCGGCGACGGGGCCAACGACGCCGCCGCGATCCGGATGGCCGACGTCGGCATCGGGGTCAGCGGTCGCGGGTCGTCGGCCGCCCGCGGGGCCGCCGACATCGTCTTGACCGACGACGACCTCGGCGTCCTGCTCGACGCGCTGGTCGAAGGCCGCGGCATGTGGGGCGGGGTGCGCGACGCCGTCAGCATCCTGGTCGGCGGCAACGTGGGCGAGGTGCTCTTCACCATCATCGGGACCGCGTTGGGCACCGGCCGGGCGCCGGTGGGCACGCGTCAACTGCTGCTGGTGAACCTGCTCACCGACATGTTTCCGGCGCTCGCCGTGGCCGTCACGCCGCAGTACCCGCAACCAGAAGACGACGAGGACGGCGCCGACCGCGACGCCGAGGAAATGCAGCGTGCCTTCCAGCTGGCGGCGCTGTCCGAACCCTCGCCGTCGCTCGACGCGCCGCTCATGCGCCAGATCGTCACCCGCGGCGCCGTCACCGCCGCCGGCGCGACGGCGGCCTGGGCCATCGGGCGGTGGACTCCGGGCACCGAACGGCGCACGTCGACGATGGGTCTCACGGCGCTGGTGAGCACGCAGCTCGCGCAGACCCTGTTGACCCGGCGCCACAGCCCGCTGGTCCTGGCCACCGCGCTGGGCAGCGCGGGTGTGCTGGTCGCCATCGTGCAGACCCCGGGCGTCAGCCAGTTCTTCGGCTGCACGCCCCTGGGGCCGGTCGCCTGGTCCGGCGTGATCGGTTCGACGGCGGGTGCCACCGCCGTGTCGGTGCTGGCGCCCAATTGGCTCGCCAACCGGGTCGCCGCGCTGGAGCCCAAGAAGGACTGAACATTCGCGGTGCTCGCCGTTCGCTTATCAAGCGGTGGTTGCGTAGCCGGCCAAACGTGCGGGAGGGATAGGTCACTCGTGAATCCGATAGCGCCTGCGCTATCACATTTGCGGGTCGGGTGATGGTCGGCAGACCGCGCCTCAGGTCGACAGCTCCTTGCGCACCACCTTGCCGGCGGGATTGCGCGGGATGCTCTTGACGACGTTGATGTCGCGCGGCTGCTCGAAGCGGGAAACCCTGCCCTTCAAGTAATCCCGCAGCGCCTCCGGATCGAGGCTGCGCCCGGGCTGCGCGACCACGAAGGCGGCCAGCCGCTGACCGAACTGTTCGTCGGGAACGCCGATGACCGCGTTGTCGGCGATGTCGGGGTGCTCGGCGAGCGCGTTCTCGACCGCGCGCGGGTAGACGTTCTCGCCGCCGGAGATGATCATGTCGTCCTCGCGGCCGACGATGTAGAGCCGGCCCGAGTTGTCGAGGTAGCCCATGTCGCCGGTGCTGGTCATGGTGCCGACGACGGCTTTGGCACCACCGTCCGTGTAGCCCTCGCTCGCCAGCTCGCCGCCGACGAAGATGCGGCCAGTGACGCGCGGGCCGACGGGTCGGTCGTTCTTGTCGAAGATGCGCACCGGGCATCCGGCGACGGGTTTTCCGACCGTCTCGGGGGCCTCGCGCAGGTCGGCCGGCGTGGCCAGCGCCCCGATGCCGACTTCCGTTGAGCCGTAGCCGTTGTAGAGGATGTCGCCGTAGGCGTCCATGAACCGCTGGCCGAGGTTGGGATCCAGCCGGTCCCCGCTGGACAGCACCACACGCAGGTAGGGCAACGGGTTTCGCTCCCGCACGCGCTGCGGCAGGTCCAGGATGCGCGCCAGCACGACCGGCACCGCGGTGAAGGCGTCGGCGCGATGCAGCGATGCCTGCGCGAGCGCGGCCTCGGCGTCGAAGTGTCGATTCGTCAGGACGGTCCCGCCCAGGGCCACGGTCAGCATCAGCATGCCGAGCCCCAACCCGTGAAACATCGGCATCGCCACCGAGATCCGCGACCCGGTCTGCAACCCGGTGCGATCCAGGATCGTCACCCAGACGCCCACCGCCGAACGCAGCTGCGGTGTGCGCGGCACCCCCTTGGGCCTGCCCGTCGTACCCGACGTCAGCAGGATGATCCGGCCGGGCGCGGCGACGTCGGGTCTCGAAGGCCACCGGCCTTCGTCGCGTGCACCGACCGCCGCCGGGTCGACGAGGGCAACCGCCTGATCGGCGGCGCGCACCCGTTCCGCGAACTCGTCGTCGGCGACCATCGTGGTGATCTTGTGCCCGCTCAGCGCGGCGGCCAGCGCGTCGGTGCGGAAGTCGGTGTTGACGAGCACGACGTCGGCGCCGATCAGCGCGGCGGCGAAGAAGCCCTTGACGAAGCCCTGCCCGTTGCGGCACATCAGCCCGACGGCCTGACCGGGACCGGCCCCGGCGCCGGACAACTTGCGGGCCAGGGATTCGGTTTCCGAGCGCAGCTCGCGGTAGGTGAGGGCGCCTGGAACGCCGCAGTCGTCGATGATCGCGGCGCGGTCGGGCCAGCGAGCCGCCGTGACCGCCAGCAGCGTGTAGGGATTGGTGCCGCCGCGGCGCGCCTCGCGAATCAGCCGCACCGTCGCGACCGGCGACGGCGGGCTGAGCAGTCGGGAGCGCAGCAGCGCGCGGAGCGCGGTGGCGACCACGCCGTCGGTCATCGTTCGGCCTCTTCGTCGTCGGCGTCGGCGAAGAAGCGCCGGTGCCACAGCCGGGCCGCGCGATCGGCGGGCCCGGCCAGCAGCACCGAGGCCAGCTCGGCCGGCCACATCCACGGCGGTTCGTTGGTGCGGGGCCGCTCGATCACCGCCTTGGCGATCGCGTCGGCGGCCTCGTCCGGGGACAGGCCGGGAAGGCGGCCCAGGATCGGTGTGGGCGCGATCATCCGGGTGCGGACCAGCGCGAAGTAGACCGCCGTGACGTCCACGCCGTCGACGTGCAATTCCGGCGCGACGCTGCGCAGCCACCGGTCGAACGCGCCTTTGGAGGCCTGGTAGGCGCCCCACTGCGGGCCGGGGACGACGCGGACCCCCACGCTCGACACGTTCACGATGTGCCCGCCGCCGCGCTCCCGCATGGCCGGCAGCAGGCCCAGCAGCAGCCAGATCGGTCCGAGGTAGTTGATGCCGATGGTGCGCTGGAAGTCATGGGGGCGGTCGTACTGATCATGCAGGCTGCGACGCAACGACTTGCCCGCGTTGCTCACCACGATGTCCACCGCGCCGTGCTCCTCGGTGACCCGCTTCGTCAGCTCGCTGACCGCGGACTCGTCGGTGAGGTCGGTCGGATAGGCGATCGCCTGGCCGCCACCCGCGTTGATGGCCGCCGCGACGTCCTCGAGCCTTTCCGCGGACCGCGCGACGATCAGGACCGTCGCTCCCGCGGCGGCCATCTTGCGGGCCGTCGCCTCGCCGATGCCATACGACGCGCCGGTCACCAGTACCGTCTTGCCGGAAACGGCACCGCGCAGCCGGTCGGGGTCGGAGACCCGCGCCGGATTTGCCAATCGATCGGTGGCTCGCGCCAGGGTCGCTTCGAAGGCCTTCGCAAGGGGTTGAGGTATCACGTTCACGTTCATTGCCGCTTCACTCCGAATTGCGCGCGAGGGGCGGCGCTGGCTCGACCGTGTGCCTCGACTCGGACTACAGCAAGCAGACCACACCGGGGTACGGGCCCGCGCCCCGGCCCGGCAATCGGTCGTTGTCGCGAATCGCTCGCCGGCGCGCCGTCGCGCGTCCGCCGGAGGTTTTACGGATCTGAAATATTTCGCCGGAAGATCACTGTTTAGGCGGGGGTTCAGTTGGGCACAATTGCGGCATGATCGCACGTCGCCTCCCTCGTTTCCTTGGTCCAGCCGTCGTCGCGGCGGCCGGCGTGAGCGCCTCGGTCCTCTCCGGCGCGCTCCCGGCCGCCTCCGCCCAATGTCCCGACGTGCAGGTGGTGTTCGCCCGCGGTACCGGTGAGCCGCCCGGCCTTGGCGCGACCGGCCAGGCGTTCGCCGACACCCTCCGCTCGCGAGTCGGCGCACGCTCCTTCGACATCTATCCGGTCAACTATCCCGCCAGCCAGGAGTGGGCGACGGGTCTCGACGGCATCAGGGACGCGGGCGCGCACGTGGTTTCGATGGCGCACGACTGCCCCAACACCAAGATGGTGCTCGGCGGCTTTTCCCAGGGCGCGGCGGTGATGGGGTTTGTCACCTCGTCCTCCGTGCCGGACGGGGTGGATCCCGCGACCGTACCGAAGCCGTTGGGTCCCGACGTCGCCAACCACGTCTCCTCGGTGGTGCTGTTCGGAATGCCGAACGTCCGGGCGATGAACTTCCTCAACCAGCCCCCGGTCTCGATCGGTCCGCTGTATCAGGGCAAGACCATCAAGGTGTGCGCCCCCGAGGATCCGGTGTGCTCCGACGGCATGAACTTCGCCGCCCACGATGCCTACGCCGACGACGGGGCGATGATCGACAAAGGCGTCGCCTTCGCGCTGAGCCACCTCGGCGAGGGTCCGGCCGCCCCGGCGGGTCCCGCGGCGCCGACGACGGTCGTCGCGTCGCCGACCGGCGGGGGCTTCGGCAGCTGAGCGGACCGGGATCAGTCCCTGACAAATCCCTTGTTGCGCATCAGGAAATCGGCCAGAAACCCGTCGTGCGGGATTTCGGGTGCCGCGCAGAAGGTCGGGTGGTGCCCGGCGTAGACGTTGGCGACGGTCGGTTCGGCGAGCAGGTCGTCGACGAGCCGCTCGTCGCCGGTGATGGCAGCGACCACCAGTGAATGCCGCAGCGGCGCGACGCCCGCGGCGCGCGGCCACGGCGCCACCCACACGCACGGAAACGGCAACTCGGTGTTGAGCGTGTCGCTGAGCTGGCCGGAGCCGGGTTCCTCCAGCAGGTGCACCGCCGGACGCAGCGCCGCGCAGCCGTCGCCGATCGGGGCGACTACCCGATCGGCGCCCAGCAGCGGCGTCGTTCCGGCGGCCTTGGCGGCCAGATAGGCCGCAAGCGCCCGCGCGTTTTCCAGGGGTTGGGTGGGCAGGATCGCGCGCTCGTCCTCGCTGGGCAGCGCCTGGATGCCGGCCAACCGCTCGCCGATCGCGTGCGCCAACGGGGCGGGGTCGCCCTCGTAGAGCACCGCGGTGGCGTTGACACACGCCATCCCGCCCAGGTTGGCGATCGAGTCGACGATGAGGTCGAGGTGGTCGCGCCAGTCCCGGTCCGCCGTGATGAGGATCTTCGTGCGGCCGGGACCGTTCACCAGCACGGCACGATCGTCGGCGTACTTGTCCACCACGTCCTGGCCGCCGTACACCATGGCCAGGTCGGCCGAGCGGATGATCTCGTCGGCGCCGCCGTGGTCGGTGGGCAGATAGGCCGCGTCTTCGGGACGAAATCCCGCCTGGCGCAGGGCATTTACCAGCCGGTGGCCGGTCAGCGGTTCACGGCGCGACGGGCGCACCGCCACCCGGTATCCCAGCGCGAGCGCCTGGGGCCACAGGGCATGCACCCCTGGGCCGTTGCCCGCCGCGTGCACCGCGAACACCTCTCCGCGCCGCGCCCACACCGCGCCGCCGCGGCGGATGCGCTCCTCGCGCCAGTCGAGCGCGGCGCCGGCGGGCCGAGCCGCGCGCACCGCGTCGAAGGCCGAGGCGACGGCGTCGGCCACCCCCCGTGCCCCGGCCCGGGCGACCGCGATCGGCAGGCCGGAAATGCCGCTGGCCAGCCGCACGTACTCCTCGAAGTCCAGCCCGCCGATGACCGCGGTGGCAAACAGACCGGCCGCGTCGGCCAGCGCCGCTTCGCGCTGCCCGGCGGGCAGCGGCGCGGCCTTCCGCTGGGTGCCGATGGTGCGCGAAACATACAGCGGCGGAACGATGCTCAGCTCGGCAACCGGGACGCCGGCGGTGTTCATGATGACCTCGCGGTTGCGGGTGCGATACTCGCCTCCAGGTCCAAGCGCGTCGATTTGCACCAAATCGGTTGTGAGGCCGGAGCTTTGCCCTCCCACGGTCAGTACACGCCTTCGATGACGGCCTCGCCCTCGAAGGTGGTGACGGGCCGCACCTCGCTGACGGAATCGCTGAGTTCGCCCGCCGGCCCCGGCATCCGGATGGCCAGGTCCCGCTCGAGGTTGTTGGGGATGAACATGCCCTTGCTGATGTGGTTCATCACCACCTGGCCTCGTTGCCCGTACGGCACTCGCTCGCCGGTGTCGGGGTCGACGACCCGGAACACGACATACGGTGTGCGCGGGTCGAAGACGAACGAGTCGCCGTCGGTGCTGCGGGTGACCGCTTGGGAGAGCACCATGGTGCTGCCGAAGGCCATGGTGATGGTCGTGTCGGGGAAGATGTCGCGCAGCAGGTCGAGCGTGTCGGCGTCCACGTGGGCACCGCTGAGCAACAAATAGCGGACCTTGTCGTTGACCAGGTCGACCACGCGGTCGTCTCGGGCGATGGCCTCGAGTAGCGGCGGGGTGGTGTGCAGATTGGCGACGTTCTGGGTCTGCAGGACGAACACCGCCTGCTCGACGACGTGGTCGATGTAGGCGGCCACCTCGTCGGCCGCGTTGCGGGCCGCGAGCTTCTTCACCCAGCGGGGGTCGATGTCGATCGCGTGAAAGACCGCGCCGAGCCGTTGCGAGACCAGGCGGGAGAAGTAGCCGACCCCGTGCGGCCCGCTCGGCATCAGGCACAGGAAGCCCCGGTCCCGGACAAAGCCGCCCCCCGCGAAGTCCTCGGTTTGCCATTCGACGACCTGCGCGATCCAATCCGGCATCTGCACAGTGCGTTTCGGTGCGCCGGTGGTACCGCCGGACTCGAATATCTGGGGCAGCGGCGCGGGCGAACCGTAACCGCGCGGGATGAGGTCCTCGACCGGCGTGACCCGCAACTCGTTGACGAGGTTGGGGAACAGGCGCAAGTCCGCAAAGTTCTTGACGTCGGTCAGCGGGTCGAAGTTCAGCGTCTGGGCGGTTCGCAACCAGAAGCGGGAACCGGTGTCCTCGCCGAAGTGCCACGCCATAGCGGCGCGCAGGTACGCGTCGGGGTCGGCGACCGGGGCCGATCGGGGAACGTCCAACAGCGAAAAGTCGCCCATGGGATCGATCCTGTCGCATCGCTGACCCACCCGACAACCGTGCCGGAGCGCGCCCGGCATACGGGCGTTGAACGTTGCCCGATCCCGCGGCGAACTCTTTGTGACCGGCCGGTTTTCAGCCGTTGCGCGATTGAGCGACGGCCGCCACCATCGCCTCGTTCAGGGCGGCGAAGGTGTCCTGATAGACGCCGTCGCGTTCGGCGCAGCGGAACGGCCTGACACGCTCGACGATGATCTCGTCGGCCTCCGGTTGCGTCTCCAACAGGTTTATCGTCTCGGCGATGTACTCGTCCAAGGGCATCGCCCTGGGGTCGCTGGTGTCGAATCCCCGGCCGCGCTGCAGCTCCGTCTGAACGTGCGGCGGGATTATCTCGATCACCTGGACCGCGGTTCCGCGGAGCTGGAAGCGCAGCGACTCAGTGTAGGAGTGCAGCGCCGCTTTGGTGGCGCAATACGTCGGCGTCACGGCGCTGGGGACGAACGCGAGGCCCGAGGTGACGTTGAGGATCGCGGCCCGCGGCTTCTTCAGCAGCGACGGCAGCAACGCCGCCGTCAGCCGGATCGGACCCAGCAGGTTGATGGCGACCGTCAGCTCGGCCACGCTGGGGCCGGTCGTGGTGAGGTTCTCGAAGCGCTGGACGCCGGCGTTGTTGACGACGACGTTGACGTCCCGGTAGTGGTCGGTCAGCTCGGTCGCGAACCGGCGGATGTCGGCGGGATCGCCCTGATCCAGCGACAACGTCCGGATGCCCGGGTTGGCCTTCGCGACGTCCTGCAGCAGCTCACGGCGCCGTCCGGCAATGACAACCGTATTTCCGAGTCGGTGAAACGCCTCGGCAAGGCCGCGGCCGATTCCGCTGCCGCCCCCGGTTACCAGCACCGTGTTGCCCGTCATCTGCATGGCCGCTCCCCTCCTTCGGTTTCGCCTACCCCCTCACTTTCGTGCTTTCGGGGACCAATGGGTAGACCCCAGGGCGGATTGGCGCGCAGACCGCGCAATACTGCACGTCGTGCCCCACCACCGATGAGGGAGACCGATGCGCTACATCGCGTTGGAGGAAGCGTTTTTCGTCAGCGAACTGGCTGACCTGCAGCCGGCCCATCAACGACTGATGCAGCTGCTGAAACCCGAATTCGCCGAGCGGTACGAACGCCGGCTACCCGACTTCACCGAATACCGGCTGGCGGAGATGGACGAGGCCGGCATCGCCATGCAGGTCTTGTCGCTGACATCCCCGGGTCTGCAGGTCGACATCGACGCCGAGCGGGCGCGCACCAACGCCCGGTTCGCCAACGACTACCTGGCGAAAATCATTGCCCAGCATCCCGATCGGTTCCGCGGCTTCGCCGCGCTACCGCTACAAGACCCGGCCGCCGCGGCGGCCGAGCTGGAGCGCGCCGTCACCGAGGACGGGTTGTGCGGGGCACTGGTCAACGATTGCATCAGCGGGCCCGGCGGACGTTATCTGGACGCGCCCGAATACGACGAGTTGTGGTCCGCGGTGGAATCCCTTGGGGTGCCGATGTATTTGCACCCGGGCGCACCGCCGGCGGATCGCTGGCGCGTGATCGACGGGCGCCCGGAACTCTACGGGGCGACCTGGAGCTGGGCCGCCGAGGTCAGCGGGCACGCCCTGCGGCTGGTGTTCGGCGGCGTGTTCGACCGGCATCCGGGAGCGACGCTGATCCTGGGGCACATGGGTGAGTTCCTCCCCTTTCAGCGCAGCCGGCTGGACTCCCGCTACGCCACGATCGCGACGACGACTCCGCTGCAGCGCCCGCCGTCGGCGTACCTCGGCACCAACATCGTCTTCACCAACAGCGGGGTGTTCTCCCCGGCGGTGATGCTGGGAGCGGTGCTGGAGGTCGGCGCCGACGCCGTGATGTTCTCGGTTGACTATCCCTACGAGTCGTCCCGGGAGGCGGTCCAGGGATTCGAGCGGACGACGCTGTCCGCGGCCGACCGGGAGAAGATCGCCCACGGCAACGCCGAACGGCTGCTGCGCATCGGTTAAGCCGCCCGTTCGGAAGGGAAATTGTGCAGCCTGCGCGGGTCGACGCCCGCGCGGCGCCACGCCGCGGCCGCCCACGGCAGGTAGATGAACGACACGGGCAGCCGGTTGATCAGCGGATTGAGCGCGCGCACCGCGGCGGCGAACCGCTGAAATCGCTTCTCCTTCTTGGCATCCCACTGCAGCCGGCACACCTCGCGCATCTGCGGCGGCAGGGTGCCGACGAGCACCAGTCGGGTGTAGGCGTTGAGCGGCGCGGACAACACCTTCCAGACCGGCTTGGGAATCCAGCGCGGGCCCGGGATCCCCTTGCGGATGTAACCCGTGCCGTACAGGACGGTCTTGTGCGGGACGAACCGCTCCAGCATCTCGTCCCAGTAGGCGACGAACTCGTCGTACGTCTGCGGCTGGCCGCGGTCGCTCACCCCGTAGAGGCCGTACCAGACCTTGCCCTCGTTGAAGATCTGCTCCTTTTCCGCGCGGGACAACCGGCGGATGAAGGTGTCGGCCGTGTAGATGACCTGATCGACGAAGGTGGCGTGCGCCCAATAGAACAGTTCCGGGTTGAGCGCGTGATATCTCGAGCCGTCGCTGATGGTGCCCTTGATCGGCTTGTGGAAGTCGCGGACCTTGCGGCCCCACTCGTGCGGGTCGGCGGAGTAGACGGTCTTCATAAGGGGCGGCGCCGTCCGCTTGGCCCGGCCCAACGTGTCGCTGAAGATCACCGAGTGATCGAGCACGCCCTGGGCGAGCTGCTCGATGCAGTTCTCCACGCCGGCCGTGCGCTGAAACCCAAAGAACTGGGTGCGGTGATCGCCGTAGAACTTCCACGTCAACGACTCTGGCCCAAGCCGGGGAGCCGAGTCGGCGACGTCGTCGTCGACCGGCATGGGCACCGCCTCGCGTACGCCGGCGTCGAAATCCTGCTCCGCCCATTGCGCCGTCATCCCAACCTCCTCGCCCCAAATCGGGTTGTGAAGCACAGAAACAAATGCGTATCTTTGTGTCACGGTAGCATGCTCCGCCGAGATCGCCCTGGGGGTCGTTATTGATGCAGAACCACACCCGCGACGGCAATCTCGGCGAGCTCACCGACGTCGACCGCACCATCCTGGAGACCGCGCGAACGGTCTTCGAGACCTACGGCGTGCGCCGGGCCAACATCGAAGACGTCGCGGCCCGCGCCGGAGTCAGTCGCAGCACCATCTACCGGCGCTTTCCGACCAAGGACGACCTGTTCGAACACGTGGTGCGGCGCGAGGCCGAAACCTTCTTCGGCACGCTCCACCGGGCGACCGATGGCTGCACCCCGCAAGAGGCCGTGATCGAGGCGTTCACGCTCGGGGTGCGGCTCGTCGGAGACTCCCGCCTCTATTCGCGGATCGTCGAAAGCGAGCCCGAGCTGCTCGGCCTGTTTTCCCGGTCCCATGTCTTCCCGATTCGCCAATTCGCCGACGGGATCGCGCACACGCTGCGGCGTTGCGGGGCCGAGATCCCCGACGCCGAGCTGGCCGACATCGCCGACGTCCTGCTGCGCGTCGCCCTGGGCATCATCGTGTTCCCCACCGACCGGCTCGACACCTCGGATCAGGCGGCCGTGCGCGACTACGCCGCCCGCTACCTGGTCCCGATCATCGGCCGCTAGCGGGGCCAGCCCTTGTCGGTGGCTTGCACTAGCCTTTGAATCGTGGCTGGGTTTCCTGGGACACCACGAACCCGGTACGCCAGTTGCGGTGACACGGACATCGCTTACCAGGTGTTCGGCGATGGACCGATCGACCTGCTGCTGCTTCCGGGGCCCTCGATTCCGATCGACTCGGTCGACGCCGAGCCGTCGATGTACCGCTTCCATCGACGGCTGGCGGCATTCGCCCGGGTGATCCGGCTCGACCAGCGCGGCATCGGGCTCTCGTCGCGCGTGCCCTCGATCGACGAGATCGGGCCGCAGTTCTGGGCGAAGGACGTCATCGCGGTGATGAACGCGGTGCGATGCGAGCGGGCCGCGATCGTGGCGCCGAGCTTCACCTCGATGACCGGGCTGACGCTGGCGGCCGAGTACCCGGAACGGGTGAGCAGCCTGGTGATCATCAACGGCGGAGCCCGCACCCTGTACGCCCCCGACTATCCGATGGGCGCGAAGATCGAGGACCTCGACCCCTACACCACCCTCGCGATCGACCCGGACGCCGTCGAGCAGGGCTTCGACATGCTCGGCATAATCGCGCCCAGCGTCGCGCGCGACGACGCCTTCCGGGCCTGGTGGGACGCCGCCGGCAACCGCGCCGCATCGCCGAGCATGGCCCGCGCGATGATCCTGGCCATCCGCCAGGCCGACGTGCGCGACGGGCTGCCGCGCATCACCGCGCCGACGCTGATCCTGCATCGCGTCGACTCCGAGTTCACCCCGGTGGCGCACGGCCGGTACCTGGCTGAGAACATCGCCGGGTCGCGCTTCGTAGAGCTACCGGGCGAAGACACCCTCTACTGGGTCGGCGAGACCGCCACGATGCTCGACGAGATCGAGGAGTTCATCACCGGGATGCGGGGCGGTTCGGAAGCCGAGCGCCTGCTGACCACCATCGTGTTCACCGACATCGTCGGCTCGACCGAGCGGGCCGCCCTGCTCGGCGACGGCCGCTGGCGCGACCTGCTGGACAACCACGACACCATCATTCGGCACGAATTGCAGCGGTTCGGCGGGCGTGAGGTCAACACCGCCGGCGACGGGTTCGTCGCCACTTTCTCCAGCCCCAGCGCCGCGCTCGCCTGCGCCGACGAAATCGTCGACGCGGTGCGGGTGCTGGGCATCGAGGTGCGGGTGGGCATTCACGCCGGCGAGGTCGAGGTGCGCGGGTCGGACGTCGCCGGCATGGCGGTGCACATCGGTGCGCGGGTGGCGGCGCACGCCGAAGCCAGCGAGGTGCTGGTGTCCTCGACCGTGCGCGACATCGTCACCGGCTCGCGCCACAGGTTCGCCGACCGCGGCGCAGGCGAGCTCAAAGGCGTGCCGGGTCGGTGGCAGCTCTGTGCCCTGGTGCGCGAGCGAGCCGCCGTCAGGCGGTAACGAACGGGTCGGCGTAGGCTGCCAACAGGGGTGTGTCGGACGGAGCTGACAGGGCGCCGACCTCGATTCCTGCTGCACCACTTGACTTTTGATCGAAGGAGTACGCGTGACCGACGTGCACGTCTCGCTGCCGCCCGCGCTGCGCCGCGCGCTGGATCTACTCGCCGATCCGCCCGCGGACCCGGACGTCAGCAGAGGCTACCTGGATCTGCTCGGCTCCGGATCGGCCGAGGACGACGCGGTCGAAAAGAACACCGGCCCGATACAGGCGGCCTGGGCATCCCCCATCGGGTCGATGCTGTACGACAACGCACAAGCCCTGTCGCGCCGGCTGATCAGCGCGTGGCAACTGCCCATCGACTGGTTGAGCATCCCGCCGGGCGGTGTGGCGCTCGACGTCGGCTCGGGCCCGGGCAACGTCACCGCGTCGCTGGCGCGCGCGGCCGGTCCCGAGGGACTGGCCCTGGGTGTCGACATCTCCGAGGCGATGCTGGCCCGCGCCGTCCGCAACGAAGCCGGGCCGCAGGTCGGCTTCATCAAGGCGGACGCGCAACGACTTCCGCTGCGCGACAACACCGTTGACGCGGTGGTTTCGATGGCCGTGCTGCAGCTGGTTCCGAATCCGGCGGCGGCACTGGCCGAGATGGCCCGGGTGTTGCGGCCGGGCGCCCGGCTGGCCATCATGGTGCCGACCGTCGGGCAGGCCGCCAGGTTTTGGCAAAAGCTGCCGAACGTGGGGGCGCACGTGTTCGACGACGACGAAATCGGCGACATCCTGGAAGACAACGGATTCGTCAGCGTGCGGGTCAAGAATTACGGCACGTTCCAGTGGGTGCGCGGCAAGAACGGCTGAGCCTCAGCCCCGTTTGAAGGCCGGATGCCCGCGCCTCAGCACCGGCAGCAGCAGTTCGGGGGGCGCGACCCGGAAGAACGCCGACGCCACCCGGTTCACGCGGCCGGGCACGACGACGGCCTTGCCGGCCGCGAGCCCGTCGATTCCGGCCTGGGCCACCTTGTCGGCGGGCACCCACATCACCCGCGGCAGGGCCGATTCGGCCTCCTCCTTGGAGAAACCGGCCGCCTCGCCGAATCCGGTGTCCACCGGCCCCGGGCACAGCGCCGTCGCGGCGACCCCGGTGCCCCGCAACTCACCGCGCAGGCTGTGCGTGTAGGACAACACGAACGCCTTGGCGGCGCCGTACGCCGCCTGGCCCGGCAGCGGACCGAACCCGGCCACCGATGCCACGTTCAGCACGGCGCCCCGATGGCGCTCGACCATTCCGGGCAGGAACCGGCTGCACAGGTCCACCACCGCGGCGACGTCGACCTCGACGAGGTTGAGTTCTTGCTCCGGAACGGATTTCGCGACCAGGCCGAGCGTCGAGAGCCCGGCGTTGTTGACCAGGATGTCCGGAATCAGACCGAGGGCCGCGATGCGGTCCGGCAGGGCAGCCCGTTCGCTTCGATCGGACAGGTTGGCCGGCAGCGGGTGCGCCTGCGCGCCCAACCGCGCGGCCAGCGCCTCGAGACGGTCGGCCCGGCGGGCCACCAGCACCACCTGATAGCCGCGCCGCGCGAGTATCCCGGCGAACTGTTCGCCGATACCCGACGAAGCGCCGGTGACGATCGCGGCGCTGTCGGCGCCCGGCGGCGGGAGGGCCATGTCAGCCGTCGCTTGTCTGGGCGAGCGTGGCGAGCCGGTCGATCGACTCGCGCAGCATGTCGGAAGTCGTCGAGCTCGCCCTCTCGATCCGGGCGCGGTCGGTCAGCTCCGTCCAGTCGTAGGTGTGCGTCACGCTGGTGAGGGTCGCGTTGATCGGCTGCAGTTCCCAGCGCCACAGGTGGCCGGGCGGCAGCTTCTTGGGTTCTGCTGGGCGCCAGGCGATTTTGGTGCCTTCGATGAACTCCACCACGTGGTTCTCCCGCACGGCGCCGTTGGTCAGCGTCATCTTGAACACGTCGCCGACCTGGCGGACCCGTTGACCGGGGGCGGCCGAGGCGAGGTTGTTGTTACCGTCCCAGCTCGGCTGCTGAGCGGGATCGGCGATAAGTTCGAAAATCCGCTCGGCGCTCGCCGAGATCACGCGGGTTGCGCTCACGATGCGTTCCGGTTCCATGTCGCCATCCAAACATGCCCGCCCGGGCGGAGTGGATGTGACTTTCGGCCGGCGGCCTTAAGGACCTTCGGCCGTCGTGGCGCGCCCGGTTGGGCTGGCATCGTGATCGGTGCCGGGACAACCCGGTGGCCTGTCCGAAGTGCAGCAAGCCCATTTTTGGGTGAGGCCCCCACGGCCTGCTTGACCCACCGTCACAAGACGGGGATCTGCCTTCGGACAGGCCATTTACGCGCCCGCCCCGGTTAGCCGACCCGGAGCGCCTCGACCGGTCCCGACAGCGCGGCCTTCATGTAACGGGTGTCGTCGTCGGCCAGCACCTCTGCGTCGCCCCGCTCGATACCGTCGACGATCTGCCGCGCGACATCGCGTGGGTCGTTCTTCGGCGCGTCGAAGCCGGCGGCCATGTCGGTGTCGGTGAAGCTCAGGTGCGCGCCGGTGACCAGGGTGCCCTGCTTTTCCAGCTCGATGCGCAGCGAGTTCGTCGCCGCCCACAGGGCCGCCTTGGAGTCGCCGTAGCCGCCGAAGCCCGCGACCCAGGACAGGATCGAAAGGGTGTTGACCAGGGCTCCGCCGCCGTTGTCGGCCAGGATCGGGGCGAACGCCTTGGCGACCCGAATGGCGCCGAAGTAGTTCGTCTCGAACACCTCGCGCACCTCCTCGATGTCGCTGCCGAGCAACTTCGACGCACCGATGATTCCGGCGTTGTTGATGACGATGTCGGCATCGGACGCCGTAGCCGCCAGCGCCGCAACGGAATCCGGCTTGGTGACGTCCAGCTCGAGGGCGACCACCCGCAGGTCCTCGCTGAGCTTGGGCGCCCTCGCCGTGGCGTACACCTTCGCCGCGCCCCGCTGCAGGAACTCCTCGACGATGGCCTTGCCAAGCCCGCGCTGCCCGCCGGTTACCACGACCGTCGAGCCATTGATGTTAACCATGATGCGTACTCCTTGACGTAGTTAAAAGCGTTTTGCCTCTGTCACCATAGTTGACGCGTTCGACATAGGCAAGTATCTTTTGGTTATGTCTACAGAATGGCGTGCATCACAGCGCTACCAGCTCGCTCCGGCGCCCGGCGGCCTGGGCTTGGTCCAGGACTTCCTCAACACGGTGCGCATTCAGGAATACGGCCCGGACCTGCTTGCCGACGCGGCCGTTGCGCGCGACTGGGCGGCCGGCGCCGTGCGGACATGGGCGACCGCGCGCGGGCTGGACGCGCAGCCGCCGCCGCTCGGCGACGCGGACGTGGCGAAGCTTCGCGCCCTGCGCGACACGATCGCCCGCCTGGTCGCGGGGGAGCCGCAGACCGGACGCGCGGCGGGCGTGGCTTCCGCCTCGTTGACGCTGTCGGAGACCGGTGAGCTACGGCTCGAGCCCGCCGGAACCGGCTGGCGATGGCTGGCGTCGGCCCTGTGGGGAGAGATCCTGCTCAGCCAGCGCGACGGCACGTGGCGGCGGGTCAAGCAATGCCACAACCCCGGCTGCGCGTCGACGTTTTACGACCGCTCGAAGAACAACAGCGGGGTGTGGCACGACGTGAAGACGTGCGGGAACGCCGCGAATTTGCGGGCTTCACGGGCGCGCCGACGCGAACGCGACCGCGCGAGCACCTAGTTCGGCACGCGGGCGGTCAGCAGCGCTCGACCCCCTTCGGCATGATCCGCGCGGGTGAACCCGCTTGGCGCGGCCTGCTTCTCAACACCGCCTGCAGGGCGACGCACGCCCGCGCCTTGATCGGGGTGACTACGTCGAGGCTGGTCGGGCTCTGGCTCATCCAGTGTTGCAGTGTTGGCACAGTTGCCGTCCTTGTCGTCCCTTGTCCGTTCGGCCAGTTCGCCGACTCATTGAATTGCACCCCAGCGGTTTTACGGGCGCGCCGCGCCGCGGTAAACGTCGCGAAAAGCCGCGTTGTGGCGTAAGGCACATTCACGGTGGCGCAGTGGCCTCGTCACGTGCCGGTCCTGAACCGCCGCAGATAACCGAACAGCCGGCGCGCAGGCAGGACCTTCGGCCAGTCGTCGGCGCGAAAGTACGCATCGGTCCCGCCGTCAACGAAAACGATACTGCCGCAAAGGAAGTCGGCCGAATCGGATAGCATGAACCGCATCCAGTCGGCCAACTGTGCGGCGTCTCCGAAACCGCCGACCGGTACCGGGAACGATCGGACCGCTTTGGCCTGCCTGGGGTCCGCCAGCTGCTCTTGCAGCATCGGCGTCATGATGGCGCCCGGCGCCAGGGCATTCAGGCGCACCCCCGAGCCGGCCCACTCCGGCCGCACCGCGTGGCGTCGGACCCAACGTGCCACGGCAATTTTCGAGGCCGCATACATCATCGTGGGCGCGACCGGCCCGAACGGCCGCACGGATCGCACCGCCCGGTCGGCATCGTGCGCGAGCAACGCCCGCACCGTTCGGCCCGGCACCGCGGGCACCGTCGTGGTGGAGTTGCTGGAGACGACGACGACCTTGGCGCGGTCAGCGGCGGCCAGCGCTGGGCGCAATGCGGCGAGCAGTTCGACCACGCCGAGGTAGTTGACCTGGGCGATCAGGCGCGCCCGATCCCGCCCCCGGCTCGGGCCCAGGCCGGCGGCCAGCACGGCGCCCTCGAGCTTGCCGCCGCAGGCCGCCAGGATCCCATCGGCGGCGGCCTCGCGGCCGTGCGGCGTCGACAAGTCGGCGACCACCTCGGCGTCCTTCACGTCGACTCCGATCACGGTGTGGCCGTCGGCCCGGAGCCGCTGCGCGGCCTCCCGGCCCATCCCGGACGCCGATCCGGTGATCGCGTAGGTGCCCATTCAGGTCGCGGTGGCGGCGCGCTCGACGTCGAGCAGCTGCTCGCCGCGGCGCTCCTCGTCGTAGGCCTTTCGACCGCCCCGCAGTCCGAACAGCCGCTTCGAGACGAGCAGATAGATCACGGCGGCCACGTTGATCGTGAAGGTGACCAGGCGGGTCATCGTGATGCCCTTGGCGAGGTCATGGATTTCCAAGGGCAGGAAGACCGAGGTGGCCACCACCGCGAAGTACTCGCCCCAGCGCTTCAGCAACCAGAGGCCGACGCCCTCGATGACCTCGATCAGCGCGTAGCCGACCAGCATCAACGTCAGCAGCGCCAAGGTGGACGGCTTGGCGGCCAGCGCCTTTTCCAGCTCGTGCACGATCGTCATCTGATCGACCTTGAACCCGGCCGCGCGGAAGATCGGCAGGTCACGGTCGAGGGTGGCCTGGATGGCCCCGCGGGCGCCGCGGAATTTCCAGACGGCGTACGCGGCCAGCGCGATCACCACGGCCCGAAACAGCCGTTCGACCGCGAGCGCGCGGATGATGATGGCCTGGCGTAAAGCCTTGCCGCGCATGATCATCGGGGCGTCGTCGGCGTGGCCGCGGCCGTGTGGTTCGCCGACGGTGAATTCACCGCAGCGCAGGCAACGCCAGACTTCGCCCAGCCCGGTGGTGCCGCTGAGCCGCTCGGCCAGCCCCTTCTCGTCCGGCGCGTAGGTCACATGCCCCGCCAGCGCGCAGGTGACCAGTTCCCACCGGTTGATGCCGCGATCTTTGCGCATGGCCGATCATTGAACGCCCGCGGCGGACCACGCAAGGGGACGCGCGCAGCGAGCGTCAGAAGCGTGCCCTGCTGCGGCGACGTCGGGCGCTCGGGCTGACCGCGCCGAGGAGGGCGGCGAACTCGGCGACGGGGATCTCGTCCAGGCGATCGACCGCGGCGACGATGTCGTCACGCAGTGCTTCGTCGCAGAAGGGCTCGGCGAGCCAACCGAACTTGTCGACGACACGCTCCCAGGACATTGGCCGGGTGGGCGATCCCTCGTAATCGCTCTGCTCGCGGCTGAATTCCCGCCCGTCGCGCGTGAGCACGTGCACGCGGGCCGCGGTGCGTTGCGGGTAGTCCGCGGTCAGGTCGGGCGCGGGCTTGACGTCGACCCGGGCCAGCAGGTCCTGAACGTCGCCGCGCAGCAGGCGTTCCGACTCGATCTGTCCGGGACCGACGCCCCCGTCGAGCAGCGCAACCGCGCTCAGGTATTTCAGGTTGTAGTCGGCCTGCTCCTTGGTCTGCGGGTGATCCTTGGCGCCGTAGGCTCCCCCGCCGGCGAAGTCGTACGCGCCCTGGAAGACCTCGAGCCTCACCCGCGCGACGTCCTCGCCGCGCAGGTCGTTATCGCCGCGGATCGCCAAGACCGCGTCAATGATGGCCTGCCCGTGGATAAGTGAGCAGTACTGCTTCAGGTAGGTCTGCTCGACGCAGGCAAGTGTGCGGTCGGCGGTGTGGAAGTCAATCGGCTGATCGAAGAGTTGCACCAGGCCGTGCGGGCCTTCGAACAGCGATTTGGGCCCGGTGACGCCGCGGGCGGCCAACATCGTCGTGTATACCGCGCGCATGCCGGTTATCGCGGGCGAGATGCCCTTCCAGTTCGACACCGGTTCGGCGTGCACGGCGGCCAGTGACACGTTGTCGGCGGTGGCGGCGGCAATCGCGTTGGCGGTTTGCTCGGCGTCGAGCCCCAACAGTTTGGCCGATCCCGCCGCGACCGACATCGCCAGTTGCAGTGCGTGATTGAGCCCGCGCGCCATCACGGGAACCTGGGCGCTGAACCGGCATTGGATCTCGTAGGCGATCGCGAGCGCCAGCAGGAAATCCGCCCCGGTGGCGTTGACATGCTCGGCCACCGCCAGGATCGCACCGAAGTTGTCGGCCGGATGGCACAGTCCCCCCACCGTCAGATAGGTGTCGAGCAGATCCGGGTAGCGCACCAGGACCGCGTTGAAGAACGCCGCCTGATCGACCGAGGCCCGGCCGCCACCGACGAGCGTCGCGGTGGGGACGCCGCTGAACTGGTCGGTGTGTTCGCGAATCGCGGTGATCAGCTCGCCGTCCAGCGAGCCGACGGCGCAGGCGACGCTGTCCAGCACGTTGCGTTTCAGCAAGGCCCGGGGTTGCCCGCTCAGGTCCTCTTGTTGAGCACGGACGACGAAGCCGGCGAGCTCGTCGACAACGTAGTTATCTGCCATGGGGTTTCGTCCTCCCGTCGTTACCTCCACTGAAGCGCCGCAACGACACGGAAGTCCAGGACCGATCTCTTACCAGTGCTCGACGGGAGTTCCTACCGCAGTTCGGCGCCCGCGGCGAGGGTGTCGCGGTGCGGGTCGTCGGCGGGAGCCCACCACCGGTCGGTGGGCGGGCTGAGCCAACCGCGCCCGCGCGCGGTCGTCAGCAGCGCGTCGACCAGCCCACGCACACCGGCACGATCATCGTCTTGGCGGTGCAACAACGACCACGTCCAGAGGGGTGTCGGCGCGGCGACGGGACGTTCGCCGAGGCTGGGTGGAATGACCGCGGTATGTCGCTTCGGTGAAGCCAGCACCGGGGCGCCGATCCTGCGCACATGGGCGTAAAAGGCGTCACCGGTGACGCCGCCGTCGTCAATCCTGACGATCCGCGCACCAGTGTCGGCCGCGAACTCCTCGGCGAACCGATTCCACGACGACCATGCCGACTCGTCGGCGTCGACGAGGACCTTGACCCGTTGCGCGGCAAGCGGTTCCGGCGATCCAACACCCGGAAGCACGGCCTGCAGGGGTTCGGCACGCAGCAGGTGTGCCGTCAGCCCGCGTTGCTTGACCTGCTCGGCGGTCACCCACGCCAGCGCGACATCGAGCGTGCCCTCCGCCACTCGGTCGGCCTGCGCGTGCGACGGCAGCACCCATTCGTCGACTCGCAGCGCCACCTCGGGCCCGAGCAAGCTGGTGATGTCGTCGGGCAGCCAGCTGACGTAACCGAGGCGCACCGGCGTGCTTTCGGCCGCCGCCAGCTGCAGTCGACGCTTGGCGTCGTCGGCCAGGGCCAATATCCTCCGCGCGTCCGGCAGCAGGGTGCGTCCGGCTTCCGTCAGCCGGACGCTGCGCCGGTCTCGCGCAAACAGCTCGGCGCCCAGCTCGCGCTCGAGGGCGATGATCTGTTGGGAGAGAGCCGGTCCCGAGATGTGTTTCCGGCTGGCGGCCCGACCGAAGTGCAACTCCTCGGCAACCGCCACGAAGTAGCCCAGCTGCCGCAGTTCCATTGGTAGTCAGGGGCACGGTGTCTGCAGTGCAGACCCGTTTCCCCATCCCCCTTTCAATCCGTGCGTGCGGTTTTCCCGCACACGGCTTACCGATGATCTTCTTGGCATGGTTAC